>NZ_JADGES010000049.1 GCF_016744255.1 Maribacter sp. | reverse complement strand
TAAATAATACATTTAATTAAACAATATATTTTGCCTAGCTAAGTGTATAAATTTAACAATGTAAAATTGTGGGTGAATTACTATTAATAAAATACTAACCCCAACATCTATGCCATAAAATACATAAAACTACAGTATATAGAATATTAAACCTATTCTCAAGGGTTTTACAACAATAGCCTCTCCATTAACAGAAATACCATCCTTAAATAAATCATTAAAACCATAATACGCATGAAGATTGAACGTATTATAACCAAGACTAAAAGTTAATCCATAAACAAATTTTTGGGAATCTGTATTGTAAAAAGAGGCATCTCCCAAATCACTAACAATCTTAGATCTTGTACTAAAAACATATCCCAATTTAAAACCAGTATAGATTCTCCAAAACTTATAATTATCTACTGTTGCATTTCGCCATCGAAATTCTAATGGCATTTCTATTAAATGGGATTCTAATTTGTTTCTTGTATAATCATCATCACCACCTAAAACTGAGTACGAAATACCAGAAGCTCCTTCTGTTGCCTTTAAATTAGAATAATAGGTGTTTAATGCATAGCCTAAACCAACACCTAATGCTACCTTTCTGTCTTTAGATAAAGGTATATCTTTAATCACACCAGCCTGCAAACCATAAGACAAGTTTCTCTGGCTTACATCATTAGGTTGATTTACTAAAAAATTATACGTTATACCTAGATAAAATTGATCCTCCAAAAAGTTTTCATCTACACTTAAAGAATCAACTTTTGTTTGCCCATTGGCATTAAAAAACATAAAGATAATCACTAGAACGCTGCATACTTTCATAAGGTAAATTTAAACAAATAAAAAAAGCGCTTCAAATAAAATTTGAAGCGCTATAAAGTTTGAAAGTATTATTAACTAAACTAATTCTTAAATGCATCACCTTCATAGGTGGTATAATTCACCTTAAGCGCATTAACTTTTCTTAATTCTAATTTAATATCCGCTATTAAACCCATATTTGCATTTTTATCTACTTTCAAAGAAGTAGTTAAAACATTTTGAAGATCTTGTGATTTTTTAGCACGCTCCATTAAAATATAGTCACCCACATCGGATGCATTCGCGAATTTATCATTCAATTGAATCTTAGGCTCAGTACCATATGTTTTAGCAAATTCCTTAGTAGGCGCTCCAACATAGATAGTAATAACCCTATCCTTTTTCTCTAATTTTTTAATCTCATTAGCCTGAGGAAGTTCATTTGCAACTTTCACAGAACTATCTTTCATAACGGTAACCGTCATAAAAAAGAATAAAAGCATAAATACAATATCTGGAAGTGACGCAGTAGATACCGCTGGCACTTCTCCATCTTTCTTTTTTGCGAATTTTGACATACTGTTTTATTTAGCTTTAATTAATTAGATGTAGAAGTTTCTGCTTCAGAAAGTTTCTGAGGGAACAATCCTTGAATTCTCTTCACTTTTTCTTTTAACTCTTCCTTTACACTTGGTTCAGTCTCCGGATTTAAGTATTCCGCTTCCATAGCCGTAAAATCTTTTCTATAAAGTCTTTGCGACTCTCTATCTCTAAGGTCATTATAAGCTCCAACCAATTCGTTCTGAACCGTTATATATGTACCGTACTTAGTTTCCCTATCACTTTTTACAGAGATAATTGCTTTTGCAGGACTATCTGATGAACTAGCATCTCTTTTCCCTTTACAGTACTTACAATAATCCTCAGTTCCTGAAGGTGCTCCTCCATTATCTAAAAACGCAGAAGCTTTTTCTCTTAACTGATTTAATTGAATTAGCTCTCCGTCTGCCAATAACTGACCACTCTTGTTAATGCTAACCTGAAAAATATTTTTCTGCTTAACAATAACTTCCTCGTCTGTTGGCGGCTCCATAGGCGGTAACATACGATCCAAACCTGCATCTGTTTCTATAGTAGTTGTTACTAAGAAAAAGATTAACAATAAGAATGCTATGTCTGCCATAGAACCGGCGCTTACTTCTGGTGCTCCCGCTCTTCTTGCCATAGTGTTTTATTTTATTTACTAAACATTTTTTTAACTCCTGGTACTACTAAAGATCCTACTGCAATGATAGTTAGGATATAAAAAATGTTTATCCCCATTCCTATTTTCTTTACAGTACTCTCATCACTCATAGCCATAGCTTTATCGTCTACATCTGTACCGCTAGCTAAAACGTAAGAAACAATCACAACTAAGATAAAACCTCCGATTACAAACAGAACTTTCTTTATACCCTGAGGGTTAGACAAAAGGTTCTTTACAGTAAATACTAAACTAAATACAACTGCTGCACCTAGAAGTAAATATGTAATCATGAACATTGCGCCCATAGCACCACTTTGTGCTGCTTCTGCAGCAGGCATATCTCTATCAGGAAGCATAAACCATAATGCTGCTCCTATAAGACCTACTACAATTAATACTATTTTTAAAATTTTATGCATGACATTAATGTATTAAGTCCGACTTATTTTTTGTGATCTACCAACATATCAATCAAAGAGATTGATGAATCTTCCATGTCATTAACAATACTATCAATCTTAGCGATAATATAGTTATAAAAGATTTGTAGAATAATCGCCGTAATAAGACCAAATACAGTTGTTAATAATGCAACTTGAATATCACCTGCAATAAGAGATGCACTTAAGTTACCTACAGCTGCAATCTTTTGGAAGGCCTGGATCATACCAATTACCGTACCCATGAAACCAAGCATTGGTGCAATTGCAATAAATAATGATAACCAAGAAACATTCTTCTCTAATTGTCCCATTTGCACACCACCGTAAGCTACAACTGCTTTTTCTGCAGACTCTACACTTTCGCCAGCTCTATCTAAACCTTGATAGTAAATAGAAGCAACAGGTCCTTTTGTATTTCTACAAACCTCTTTTGCAGCTTCAACACCTCCAGAAGCTAAAGCATCTTCAACTTGTTGCTTTAACTTAGAAGAGTTTGTACTCGCCAAGTTTAAATATATAATTCTTTCGATTGCAACAGCTAATCCTAATATTAAACACAAAAGCACAATCCCCATGAAGCCTGCGCCCCCAGTGATAAACATTTCTTTTAATACTTGAGTAAAACTTTTTGCTACTTCAGCGTCTCCTTGTAATATTACAACTGCTGCTGATGTTTTTGCGCTTACTGTATTTGCACTTAGAGCAAATATCCCAGTCATTGCTAGGGTAGAGAATAATCTTTTCATTTTTTCAAACTTAAATTTAGTTAGTTAATAAGGGTTAAAGATAAATAAAAATACATTATAATTAAAAAAAAATCTGCAGAGAGGAAGGGATTCGAACCCTCGATACCCTTTTGGGGTATACACACTTTCCAGGCGTGCGCCTTCGACCACTCGGCCACCTCTCTATATTCAGCCTTAAAGGGCTGCCAAATAACAAAAAATATATTAGTTAAAGAAATAATACGAGTTATTTTTTAACTCATCTCTCCTCGAAGAGGCGTCTCAAAAATCGTCTTAAACGATTTCGTGGTCACACCAACCCCTAACATATACATCAACTTAGCTATTGCTGCCTCTGTTGTAATATCCTTACCATTAATTACTTGCATGTCTAACATTGCCTTACTAGTTTCATACTGCCCCATTATAACACTTCCGCCAGAACACTGAGTAACATTAACAATAAATAAATTATTTTTTATTGCATTTTTAAGTTCTTCCAAAAACCAATCCTCTGTAAACGCATTTCCTGCTCCATACGTCTCCAAAATTAGAGCCTTTAATCCCGGTATTTGAAGCACAGACTGCAAAACTTTAGGACTCAATCCTGGAAAAAGCTTCAAAACAGCAACATTGTTATCCATTTTTTTATGCACAAAAAACTTCTTTGCTGTTTTTGGTCGAAACAAGTTCTCTTTAAAAACTTTTAAATGCACTCCAGATTCTACTAAAGGCGGATGATTTAATGACGAGAAAGCCTCAAAATGTTCTGCGTTAATTTTAGTTGTTCTATTAGCTCTATACAACTTGTATTCAAAATACAAACCAACCTCCTGAACGACAGGTTTTCCATTTTCTTTCAATGCAGCAATTTGTATAGAGGTAATTAAATTTTCTTTAGCATCCGTACGCAAATCCCCAATTGGCAATTGCGAACCCGTAAATATTACCGGTTTTGCTAAATCTTCTAAAAGAAAACTTAGAGCAGATGCCGTATAACTCATCGTATCACTTCCATGCAAAACCACAAAGCCATCATGATTATGATAATTATCTTCTATTACAGAAGCTATTTGTAACCAATGCTTTAAACTCATATTGGAGGAATCAATAGGTTGATCAAAAGAAAATGTTTCTATTTCACAATCTAACTGATTAAGCTCTGGAATGTTACTTAAAAGTTCGTCGAAATCAAAGGCTTTCAAAGACCCAGTTTTATAATCTTTCACCATACCAATAGTTCCACCGGTATAAATCAATAATATGGTACTCTTTTTTGTCTTCACAACCTTATTTTTATCTTAATCACAATTAAATCCCAAACACTTCTTTTGAATTTTCGGTAGTTATCCATGCTATTTCTTCTTTACTTTTACCATAAACAGAGGCTACTTTCTCTAACACATTAAGAACATAAAGACTTTCATTTCTTTTACCTCTATAAGGCACTGGTGCTAAATACGGAGCATCGGTTTCTAAAACCACATGTTTAATGTTTATTTGATTTAAAAAAGCATCAATCTTACCGTTTTTAAAGGTTACCACGCCACCAATACCCAACTTCATATTATACGATATAGCCCTCTCAGCCTGCTCTAAGCTCCCTGTGAAACAATGAAAAATTCCGAATAAATCACTCCCCTTTTCGGATTCTAGAACTTCAAAAACAGCGTCAAAAGCATCTCTACAATGTATTACAATGGGAAGTTTATACTTTTTTGCTAATTGAATTTGAGTCCGAAAAGCTTCCTGTTGTTGTCTTAAAAAAGTTTTATCCCAATACAAGTCTATTCCTATTTCACCTACTGCAAAATATTTCCTAGAAGCCAGCTGCTCTTCCACATGCTGTAATTCTTCTTTAAAATTTTCTTTTACGTGCGTAGGATGCAAACCTGTCATTAAAAAAACATTATCTGGAAAAGATTTTTCCAACTGCAACATAGACTCGGTATATGTTGAATCTATTGCTGGTATAAAAAAACGCTCTACTCCCTTATCTATGGCATTTTGAATAGCCTGATTACGATCTTCATCAAAAGCCTCACTATATAAATGTGTATGTGTATCTGTAACAATCATAGCGCTAAAATAGCCTTATCTTTGGTAAAAAGAATACATGTCATCCTTGAAAAATTTCTTAAAAAAGAAAAAATACACCAAAACACCCTTAACACTAACCGCAACCAATCATTTTGAAATAACAGCAAAACTGAATAATATTACAGGTCGGTTTATTTTAGACACTGGAGCATCTAACACCTGCGTTGGTTTTGACAAGATAGATTTTTTTAACTTAACCCCTAAAGCATCTAAAATTAAAGCTGCAGGAGCGGGAGCGACGAACATGGAAACTTTAATATCTACCAAAAACAAAATAGAAATATTGGACTGGAAAATGAATAAGTTAAAACTTGTTTTATTCGATTTGCAACACGTAAATGAAGCACTAACCTCACATAATGCTCTACCTGTAGATGGTATTATAGGCGCTGACGTTCTAAAAAAAGCAAAAGCTATAATCGACTACGACAAAAAGTGTGTTTACCTAAAACAAAAAGCCTAAAGAGATTTTCTTTAGGCTTTTTGTTACTTTATAATTAATGCTAATTACAACTCCAATGCCTTCTCAACATTAGACCCCATCAATAATTCTTGAGGGTTTTCTAATGCTTCTTTAACAGCCACTAAGAACCCTACAGATTCTTTACCATCAATAATCCTATGATCATAAGAAAGCGCTACATACATTATTGGCGCAATTACAACAGCCCCATCTTTAACTACTGGTCTTTCTACAATATTATGCATTCCTAAAATTGCACTTTGTGGTGGATTAATAATTGGTGTTGACAACATAGAACCAAAGACACCTCCATTAGTAATTGTAAAGGTTCCGCCAGTCATTTCATCAATAGTAATTTCTCCTTCCCTTGCACGGATAGCTAACCTTTTAACCTCTGCCTCTACACCTCTAAATGTAAGATTTTCCGCATTCCTTATTACCGGAACCATTAATCCTTTTGGTCCAGATACCGCTATACTGATATCGCAAAAATCATACGAAAGCATTTCCTTACCATCTATCATTGAGTTCACAGAAGGATACATTTCTAATGCACGCGTTACTGCCAATGTAAAGAAAGACATAAAACCTAACCCTACACCATGCTTCTCTTTAAACGCCTCCTTATATTGCTTTCTTAAGGCAAAAATAGGCCCCATATCCACTTCGTTAAAAGTGGTTAACATAGCTGTTTCATTTTTAACAGACACCAAACGCTCTGCAACCTTACGACGCAACATAGAAAGCTTAGAACGACTTTCCCCTCTACTGCCTCCTGTTGTCGGAGTCCCCATAGAAGGCACTGCGCCAACAGCATCCCCTTTAGTTACTCTACCATCTTTTCCTGTTCCTTTTACAGAAGAAGCACTAATTCCTTTTTCATTTAAGATTTTCTTAGCTGCAGGTGATGCGGAACCAGTTGCATAACTCTCTTTTACAGGCGCTACAACCTCTTCTTTTTTAACCTCCGCCTTAGGAGCTTCTTCTTTCTTTTCCGATACTGCGCCTCCACCTTCTGGCTTTGTCGCACTAGTATCTATTAAACAAACCACAGCACCTACCTCAACAGCATCTCCAACTTCAGCCTTTAGAGTAATAATACCACTCTGTTCGGCAGGCAATTCTAAAGTAGCTTTATCTGAATCTACCTCTGCAATGGCTTGGTCTTTTTCTACATAATCACCATCTTCCACTAACCATTCTGCAATCTCTACCTCTGTTATAGATTCCCCCGGAGAAGGAACTTTCATTTCTAGAATCATTATTTATCTAATTTGATGTATTATTATTATTTTGGTCTTGTTAAATTGTCTTTGCTTTTATCAAAAACATAGTCGATCACTTGTTGGTGCCTCATTTTAGAACGCACCGCGCTACCAGCTGCTGGTGCGGCATAAAATCTTCTTGAAGCTACACGAAGCTTAGACACTTCGCTAAAATGCATCATCATATGACTCCAAGCACCCATATTTCTCGGCTCTTCTTGTGCCCAAACAAAATCATCTGCATTTATATACTTTTCCATAACTGCCTTCATCTGATTTTCTGGCAATGGAAACAATTGTTCTACTCGCACTAATGCAACATCTTCTCTGTTTTCTGCTTCCTTCACAGCAAGTAAATCGTAATAAAATTTACCCATACAGAAAACTACAGATTTCACCTTTTTAATATCCGCACTAGTATCATCAATAACTTCTTGAAAACATCCTGAAACAAAATCTTCGACAGGAGACACCGCTTTTGGGTGCCTTAATAAACTTTTTGGTGTAAAAACAACTAAAGGCTTTCTAAATTTAGTCTTCATTTGCCTTCTTAATATATGAAACATCTGTGCAGGCGTACTTACATCTGCTATATACATATTATCTCTTGCACACAATTGTAAGTAACGCTCCATTCTTGCTGAAGAATGTTCCGCTCCCTGCCCTTCATAACCATGAGGTAGCAACATTACTAAACCATTTTGCAACTTCCACTTGTCTTCCGCCGCAGAAATATATTGATCCAGCATAATTTGTGCACCATTACTAAAATCTCCAAATTGAGCCTCCCAAATAGTTAAGGTATTGGGACTAGCCATTGCATACCCATAATCAAAACCTACAACACCATATTCCGATAATAGAGAATTATAAATTTGAAATTTCCCTTGCTCTTTATTAATAGAATTTAAAAGTAAAACTTCTTCTTCACTTTCTTCTACTTTTATTACAGCATGCCGATGCGAAAAAGTACCTCTTTCTACATCTTGCCCAGACATTCTTACATCAAACCCCTCCTTTAACAAAGAACCATAAGCCAAAAGTTCTCCCATTGCCCAATCTAATTTATTAGACTCAAAGAACATTTTCTTTCTATCCTTTATAAGCTTTTCAACTTTTCTTAAGAATTTTTTATCCAAAGGAAGCTCTGTAATCACCTTTGCTATTTCCGTAAGACTTTTTTCATCAAAAGCGGTATCTACTTTTTTAAGCATCTCCCACTCACGAACATTTTTAAATCCGCTCCATTCATCTGCCATGAAAGGCGTAATTACTGTTTTATCTTCTTTTCTAGAATCCTCTAACTCCTCTTCTAAAGATTCCTTATATTCCTTCTCTAATCCTTTTACATAATCCAAACCAATTACCCCTTCCGCTATAAGCTTTGCCGAATATATATCTCTTGCATTTTTATGCTTTGCTATTGCTTTATAAAGCTTTGGCTGCGTAAATCTAGGCTCATCACCCTCATTATGACCATACTTACGATATCCTAGTAAATCTATAAAAACATCTCTACTAAAACGCATTCTATATTCTAGCGCAAACAAACATGCATGTACAACTGCCTCTGCATCGTCTGCATTAACGTGCATAATTGGACTTAGTGTAACTTTACCAACATCTGTACAATAGGTAGATGACCTTGCGTCCAAATAATTTGTTGTAAAACCAATTTGGTTATTCACTACTAAATGAATAGTTCCTCCTGTTTTATAACCATCTAAAGTTGCCATCTGCACAACTTCATAAACCAAACCTTGTCCTGCAATTGCAGCATCTCCATGCACAACAATTGGTAACACTTTAGAGAAGTCGTCTTCATAATGAGCATCTTGTTTTGCTCTTGCTATCCCTTCTACTACAGCTCCCACAGTCTCCAGATGCGATGGGTTAGGCGCTATATTCATTTTAATCTTATTGCCATTATCAGACATACGGTCTGATGTCCACCCTAAGTGATATTTAACATCTCCATCAAAAATTTCCTCTTCGTAATCTTTACCATCAAACTCACTAAAAATATCTTTTGCAGCTTTGCCAAAAACATTGGTCAAAACATTAAGTCTACCTCTGTGCGCCATCCCCATAACGAATTGCTTTACTCCCATTTCGGCTGCTCTTTCTACAATTGCATCTAAACCTGGAATTAGCGTTTCATTACCTTCTAAAGAAAATCTTTTTTGACCTACATATTTAGTGTGCAAAAAACTTTCAAAAGAAACTGCTTGGTTTAATTTCTTTAAGATATGCTTCTTATTTTCAGAAGCAAGCGTAGCTCTGTTATGATTAACATTCAGCCAGTCCTGTATCCACCCTACACGTTCCGGGTTTCTTATATACATATATTCCACCCCAATAGAATCACAATAGATACTTTTTAGGTGTTTTACTATTTGCCGCAGAGTACTTGGCCCTATACCGATAATCTCTCCTGCTTTAAAAACAGTATCGAAATCGTTTTCAGAAAGCCCGAAATTTTCGATATCCAAAGTTGGCGTGTATTTACGTCTATCACGAACTGGATTTGTTTCTGTAAACAAGTGTCCTCTACCGCGATAATCATCTATTAGTCCAATTACTTGAAACTCTTTTTGCAGTGAAGTAGGAATTTCTACTTCTTGCCCGTTCACGCCTATTGTTGTGCCATTTGCAGATGTAATCTCTAACTCATCTGCAGCACTTTCCTTTCCGAAATCAAAACCCTGAAAGAAAGCTCTCCAACTAGGCTCAACACTATCTGGCGCAACTAAATATTTGTCATATTGCTCTGCAAAAAAAGAAGTATGCACAGCATTTAAAAAGGAATATTTATCCATGTATTTTTTTCTGTAACTTTAGAATAAAGTTCGCCAAAAATACAACTTTTACGATTTCTACTGTAATATTGACTAGTTTTTATAGAAAAAAATAAACAATTATGGCTAAAATCCACAAAATCTTAGTAAATAGTTTTTTTTGCCTTGCTTTTTTTGCATTAAGTAATAACATAAGCTATTCTCAAAACGCTTATAAACAAAGTTCCTTTCGCGAAAACGTAAGGCTCGGCGGAGGTATAGGTTTAGGGTTTAGTAATGGAGGCTTTAACGGGTCTGTTTCCCCAAGTGCACTTTATAACATAAACAACTATTTTTCCGCAGGGGTTAGCTTAAATGTAAATTATGCCAAATACAACTTTAACAAACTATTTGCCTACGGAGGAAGTATACTTACATTATACAACCCAATTTCTTTTTTACAGTTTTCTGGTGAATTGGAACAACTACAAATCAATGAAGCTTTAGATTTAACCAACACTACCGTGAAAAATAATTATTGACCCCCTGCCTTGTTCTTAGGTGCTGGCTACAGAAGCAACATATTACTTTCGGAGTTAGGTATGATGTTCTTTACGATAAGAACAAAAGCATCTACGCAGATGCATGGATGCCTTTTGTAAGGGTGTATTTTTAATATAACTAACTATACCTAGCTTTAAGCCTTACTTTTTGGAGTTCTCTTTTAAAAATTAAAAAAGAAACCTGCTCTGCTATTTCCACAACATCTGTCACCTCTATTTCTTTAAAGGATTTTTCTGGAACATCTATAATGTACAACAGGTTAAGGTATTGATCAAATTTCTCTAAAATAAGCACATAAATTTTCTCCTGTAAAAGCTTAATTAAGTTCATAGCACCT
This sequence comes from Maribacter sp., assembly GCF_016744255.1. Lineage (GTDB taxonomy): Bacteria > Bacteroidota > Bacteroidia > Flavobacteriales > Flavobacteriaceae > Maribacter_B. Next base: position 14,845 of record NZ_JADGES010000049.1, on the reverse strand, counting down.
ACTTCCGGAGGCAGATTAAAATTAATATTTGCTAAAACAAAATCTTTCTGAATTTGCTCTACTAACTTAGAGTACAATTTCTCTGAGATTGCTTCTTTAATTAGCTCCTGTGTATTTTTAAACATCATACTTTTAAAACCGCCCTAAAACAGAGTCCTCTATTTTTACTTCTTAAAAACTATCCCATCTTTCATTACAAAAGTGACCTTCTCTAAAGAATGCACATTCTTAAATGGATTAACGTCTACCGCAATAATATCGGCAACAAACCCTTCTTTCAACTGCCCTAACTCATCTCCCATTCCTAACAGCTTTGCATTTGTAATAGTTGCAGACCTAAGAGCTTCTCCGACTGGCATTCCTGCCTCTACCATATAACCAAATTCTTTTGCATTAAGCCCATGAGGAAAAACACCTGCATCTGTGCCAAAAGCAATTGGCACTCCCTTTTTATAGGCTCTCTTAAACATATCTTGAACTAATGGCCCAATAGCCGCCGCTTTTTGGGATACAATTTCCGGAAAAAAACCTTTGATTTTAGCCTTTTCTGCAACTTGTTTTCCCGCAGTTATTGTTGGTACCAAATAGGTATTATGTTGTTTCATTAAATCCATCGTTTCATCACTCATCATAGTTCCATGCTCTATGGTATTTATACCTCCAAGAATAGCCCTTTGCATTCCCTCATCTCCATGGGCATGTGCAGCAGTCAACATACCGTAATCCTTTGCAGTTTCTGTAATTGCCTTTATCTCTTCTATTGTAAATTGAGGGTTTTGACCACTTTTTGCAACACTAAGAACTCCGCCAGTAGCGGTAATTTTTATCACGTCCGAACCATCCTTATATCTTTGTCTAACCGCTTTTCTACCATCGGCTGGGGAATTCACGACCCCTTCATTTGGACCAGGATTCCCCATCAACTCTTTCTTCATTCCGTTGGTTGGGTCAGCATGCCCTCCCGTTGTTGCAATAGCCTTACCTGCTGTGAAAATTCTTGGCCCTACAACCAAACCCTTGTCAATTGCTTTTCTTAAGGCTATATTTACTCCACTACCTCCTAAATCTCTAACCGTAGTAAAACCTGCCATCAATGTTCTTTCTGCATAAACAGTAGACTGAAAAGCTACATCAGCAGCATTATCTGTAAATCTTTTAGTGTATGTTTTTGGTCCAGACTCACTCTCTATATGAACATGCATATCGATAAATCCAGGAAGAATTACTTTACTCCTTAAATCAATAACAACATCTTTATCTGTTCCTAAAGTAAATCCCCTAAGAATACTCTTTATCTTATCTCCTGATACTACTATAGTTTTCTCTGAAAGTGATTTACCAGACGCTACATCTATAATGGCTCCGCATTGAATATACGTATCTTGTGCAACAATAGTAACTGTGAATAATAGAAAAATGGCACTAAAAAAATTTCTCATAATAGGAAAGGTTAAAAATTAATCAGGGGAAATATACTAATATTTCCCCTGACATTCTTTCTTATTATAAATTTGGCTAATTTATTAGCTCCTTATCTTCTGTTCCCAATCCCAAGCGGATTTCATAGCTTCATCTAAGGAGTATTGCGATTTCCAACCCAGTACTTCGTTGGCCTTAGTAGTATCTGCGTACGCAGAAGTTATATCTCCCTCTCTTCTATCTACTATTTTATAATTCAGTTTTTTACCTGAGACTCTCTCGAAACTTTGAATAGCTTCTAATACCGTACTACCTGTACCTGTGCCTACGTTAAACACTTCGTAATTATACGTATTTTTTCCTTCCAATAGTCTTTTTAATGCTAATACGTGGGCTTTAGCTAAATCTACCACATAAATATAATCCCTAACACAAGTACCATCTGGTGTTGGGTAATCTCCTCCAAAAACAGACAACTCTTCTCTAAGGCCTATTCCCGTTTGCGTAATATATGGCATTAAGTTCTGCGGCACTCCTATTGGCAACTCTCCTATTTCAGCACTTGGATGTGCACCCATTGGATTAAAATATCGTAAAGCAATTGCATTTAGGTTTGCATTTACCTTACAAGTATCTGCTATTATTTCTTCTCCCATTTGTTTTGTATTACCATAAGGAGATTCTGCTTGCTTCACTGGTGCGCTTTCTGTAATAGGCATTTTATCTGCTTGTCCGTAAACCGTACAAGAAGAACTAAAAATAAAACTTGCATTATTTTTAGCTGTCAATTCTTTTAAAAGATACACTAGCGTACCTATGTTGTTTTCATAATACAATAATGGCTTTTCTACACTCTCTCCTACTGCTTTTGAAGCCGCAAAATGAATAACACCCTGAATATCTGTATGGCGTTTAAAGAAATCTTCTACTTTAGATTTTTCTTTTAAATCAATCTTTTCAAACAAAGGCGTTTTTCCAGAAATAGTAGTAATGCCTTCTAAAACTTTTTCGGATGAGTTAGAGCAGTCATCAATAATAACCACCTCATAACCTTCATTTTGTAACTCAACTACAGTATGTGACCCAATAAAACCAAGACCACCAGTAACTAGTATTTTCATTTGCTTCTTTTTTATGGTAAATGTTTAGAACGTACAATAATAATATTAACTATGACTTATCCATTAACAAAATCGATAACCGCCTTAGTAATATAGGCTATCTGCTCATCCTCTAACTCTGTATGCATTGGTAAGGAGATAACCTCTTCTACCAATTGATTGGTTACTGGAAAATTCTCTTCTAAATACCTTTCGTCTACATAAGCTTTTTGCTTATGCAAAGGAATAGGATAATAAACCCCACATGGAATTTCCTTTTCATTTAAATGCTTTACTAAAGCATCTCTTTTTCCATTCGTAATCCTGAGTGTATATTGATGAAAAACATGACAATTGCACTCTTCACAAATTCCATCACAGCCATCAACTGTAATAGGGATTACTATATTCTCTTGCTCCTTAAAAGCTTGCGAATACTTTTTAGCTGCTGTTCTTCTACTATCGCAATACGCATCTAGCTTTGGTAATTTTGCACTTAAAACCGCTGCCTGTATAGAATCTAATCTAGAGTTTACACCAACAACATCATGGTGGTATCTTTCATACATACCATGATTTACAATTCCTCTTAATGTATGAGCTAACTCATCATCGTTTGTAAATATTGCTCCCCCGTCTCCGTAGCATCCCAAATTTTTGGATGGAAAAAAGCTAGTAGAACCTACATGACCTAAAGTTCCTGCTTTTTGTTTTCTTCCATCTTTAAATTTATAATCTGCACCAATAGCTTGGGCATTATCCTCTATTACAAAAAGATTATGCTTTTTCGCTATTTCTAATATAACATCCATGTTAGCACATTGCCCAAATAAATGCACAGGGACAATAGCTTTAGTTTTTGGTGTAATTGCCTTTTCTATAGCTGCTGGATCTATATTAAAAGTATCTAAATCTACATCTACCAAAACAGGAGTTAACTGCAACAAACCTATCACTTCAACAGTTGCAGCAAAAGTAAAATCGGCTGTTATAACTTCATCCCCAGGTTTTAACCCCAACCCCATCATAGCAATCTGCAAAGCATCTGTGCCATTTGCACATGGTATTACATGTTTAACTCCTAAATACATTTCTAGCTCTTTTTGAAAAGCATGTACATGTGGCCCATTAATATATGTAGAAGATTCTAAAATTTGTGTAATGGAAGTATTTACTTGCTCTTTAAGAGATTGGTATTGCCCTTGAAGGTCTACCATCTGAATTTTTCTCATTTGCTCTTATATATGTGTGTAAAATTACAAAATTAAGGATGTGCAACCAATGATTTTATGGAAAGAAACGTATTTTAGCAGTAAAGTATAAAGAGGTGTATTTTTTTTATAATATTATAATTTCAATTGCGGGACTATTACTTAGAGTAGTTGCACTTTTTAATCCTAAAATTTCTCTTTTTATTAAAGGGCGAAAGAATGTTTTTACCACACTAAAAAGAAACATATCCACAACGGATAAAACCATTTGGGTCCATGTTGCTTCTCTTGGCGAATTTGAACAAGGCCTACCAGTTATAGAAAAGCTAAAATCTATTTATCCGAATTACAAAATTCTAATCACTTTCTTTTCTCCTTCTGGCTACGAAATAAAAAAAAACACAAAAGCAGCCGATTTAGTAACGTACCTACCGCTGGATACTAAAAAAAATGCCGTTCAATTCTTAAATACAGTGCAACCTACACTAGCCATTTTTGTAAAATATGAAGTCTGGCCAAACTATTTAAAAGAACTACACCAAAGGCAGATACCTACTTTACTTCTTTCTGCTATTTTTAAAAAGAACCAAATATATTTTAAAGCCTATGGAAGTTTTATGCGCAAAACGCTTTCTAAATTCACTCATGTTTTTGCGCAAAATAGAGCATCCGTAGATTTACTAAAAACTATAAACTACGAGCAGGTTACTGTCAGTGGCGATACAAGGTTCGATAGAGTTTCTGAAATTCTACAAAGAGATAATTCTTTGGAGTTTATGCAATTTTTTAAAGGAACATCTAAATGCTTTATTGCTGGTAGTACCTGGCCCCAAGATGAAGCTATAATTACTCCATATATTAACCAGTGTACTAAGAATGTAAAATATGTTATTGCGCCACATAACATTAAAAGTGGGCACATTTTAGAATTAAAAGAGTCTATTAATAAAAAAGTTATTGGTTATACCGAATTACAAAATAAAAACATTGCAGATTACGATGTCTTAATAATAGACACCATTGGCTTACTTACCAAAATTTATAGCTATGCAGATATAACGTATGTTGGCGGTGGCTTCTCTACTGGTTTGCACAACACATTAGAACCCGCTGTTTTTGGAGTTCCTGTAATTATTGGACCAAATTATTCTGGATTTAAAGAAGCCGAAGAATTGGTCTCTTTAAAGGGAGTTATACCCATCACTAATACATCTGCATTTAAAGAACTCATGAATAAATTTCTAGAAAATTCTACTTTCCACAGCACTACAAGTTCTATTAACAAAGACTATGTAAAGAATAACACTGGTGCTAGCATCCAAATACTAGATTACATCCGTACTTTATTATAACAATCTATTCCTTTACATATGAAATTGCCCCAAACTTTCATTGTTTTGGTTTTTGGTGGTCTGTGTCTTTTTTCTTGTAAAAACGATTTTAATAATAACCTGCCTCCAAAACAAAAACAAAACAGCATTAAAGACTCCCTAAGAGCTAGACCCAAAAAGAGCAAACCTACACCCTACTTACCAAAAAAGACTCCAATTAAAAAGAAAAACACCACTAAAAAAGACACTCTTAAACCAAAATTTGCAACACCATAAATCTCCAAACTTGGGAGGAATAATTAAAACATCTTGTTTTTAAAGTAAAACTATAAACACAGAGTCTATTAGACAAAAGCAACGTTTTAACGAAAAAACAAGCATTTTGCCGATTCAAAATACTGTATATTAAGTATTTAATCGAAATCCTTTACTATTTTAAAGGATTTACAAAACTAATATCATACATTGTAGTAAATAAATAATATTATGGAACAGGAAATTACATTCGGTGTAAAATTACTGAACGGATTCCTAAGTATTACTGTAATTGCTTTAGTAGGGGTTTTACTTGCTGTAGCGTTATGTCTTATTCTTTGGTCCGTTGGTATTTTGTAACCACAAAAAAGCTGATTTCCCCAAATTGACTTCCTATTTATTGTTTAAAATTTGATTTTGACAAGCCAAAAAGCTCCTTTTCTAAGGGGCTTTTGTTTTTATTTTCATTAGATACATACAGTTATAGAAACCACATAAACACCTATTACAAAAAAGCCTTTCATTCCTGAATTGTTTATACATATTAAGGTATTATTTTGGTCATAAATTTATTAATCACTTTTAGATTTCATTACAGAATGAATAAAAAACCCAAACTATTAATTCCTTAAAGTCCCTCAAAAAACAATACCGATTCTTAAACCATATAAGAAGGATGAACAAAGTGAAGAAAACTTCGTGTTTCCTGAGCTAAAAAATGCTAATCTTAGTAACACCAAAGGTATTTATAACAGAAGAGAAACAGCCGCCAAAAAAAACAGCAGTACATATTACATGTCATAGTTTTGGAAATATTGCTAAAGAGGTAATCCAACCTTTAATACTACAAAATTATATCGTCATAGTGATTTGAATGTAGGTTCCCCTAATTGTTTAATAATTTGCTTCAATTATCACTAATGACTCCCTGTCAACAAAATGGACTGGAAAAAATAAACTATTTCAATTTTTACAGGTCAAATTTATCAGTGCAGTTGTTAAACCGACCAACTCGTGTATTTATAACCAATTGGGAGACTATTGAAAAACATCCATAATTTTACACAAAAACTAATAATAACTAGTGTTTACCCTATTCTAATCAACAGAAATCTATATGCATATGGATGTATAAAATAGTTTATCACGAATAATATATTAGTTGTTAAGCCATGCTTTAAATTCAGAAGCTTTATTCTTACTTATAATAATATCTATTTGGGCTTTAGGCTGAACTTCTATTTTTAATTGATTATTACCGTACCTTATAATTTTATCAATAGCATTTATCGATAAAATGTATTGCCTGTTTGCTCTAAAAAATAATGTTTTATTAAAATCATTATAAAGCTCATCTAGGCTACTATTACTAGTCGATTTTTTATTATCTACACTAATTACATAAGTAATAGTATTTTCCGTATAAACGTAGGCTATTTGTTCAACTAAAGTAGGAACTAGTTCATTCTTAGAATATGTTAAAATCCGTTGCTTACTATTCCCCTCTGTTTGAATTGGCTCTATAGTTTCTGCAGTTTTAATTTTGTTTTTATAGTTGATTAAAGCATAGTTTAATTTTGAAAGACTTAATACTTCATCGGAAAGTTTTTCATTTTTTAATTCTAATATTTTTTCATAATGACTACCAATTAAACGTACTGTTATTAAAGAAAGAATCACAATTAAAGCACCAGTAACGGAATAAACAATAATGAAATTTTTCTTTACAGCACTAATTTGTTCTTCAATTTTTTGAGTATTAGCATGAGCTGCAATAATCCAATCTGTATTTTTAACCGGGTAGACGTATATTATCTCTGAGGCTCTATTTTTTTCGCTGAAAGTTCTTATCCCTCCACCTTCTTTTTTATTTTTTAAATAAGAATGAAAATCTTTCGAAGTAGCATCGCCACTAATAGTCGAGATAAATGATTCTTTTGGTAATGTATACTTACCTATTTTCTCAATATTAGGATGACAAATTTCTTTTCCTGACCAATCAAACATACATAAAAAACCAGTCTCATTATCCGTCTTTTCTATACTTGTTTGAATATTCTTTATGACCTCATTTTCAGAAATACCACTAGAAATTTGTGAAGAAATCATACTTGAAAATTCCCTAGCCTCTCTCTTACTAGATTCCATTTGTATTTCTAAAAGTTGCTCCGTATTGGTATCAATAAGATAGTTCATGCTAAAATACCCTACTGCGAATACTATAAATAGCAAGGACATAAATGTAAAGAGGTAAAGTTTATCTTTCTTCATTATTAGTATGTTTCGTTTTTTTTAAAATTACTCGCCATACAAATCTAACTTATTCATAATAAATAATATTATATGAATAAGAAGATTGTTTTTATAAAATTTCAATCCTTTTTTTTCCTTTTTAACCTTAATTTTTTCCCTCTAACAAACATTAATGCTAATAAATCCGTGTGTTATAGATTGATTTGTAGAAAATTAAATAATAATAAACAATTAAAAAGATGAAAAAAACAATCAAAGAAGTAGCCTACTTATTTATGGCATTTATGTTCTTGCTACAAAGCTGTAGTAACGACGATGGAGAACCTTATGTTGCCCCAGAACCAAGTGGAGTCACAGTTCAATTATCAAGTGATTCTACTCTAGGAAGTATTTTAACAGATTCAGATGGTAATACGCTTTATTTCTTCTCAAAAGACACTAAAGATACATCGGAATGTTTAGGTGGCTGTGCGGATATTTGGCCGATTTTTTACTCTGAAAACCTTACAGTGGGTAATGGCTTAAACACCTCAGACTTCGCAACAATTACACGTACAGATGGTGAACTGCAAACAACTTACAAAGGATGGCCGTTATATTATTTTGCAAATGATAATGCCGCAGGTGATACTAATGGAGAAGATGTAAATAACATCTGGTATGTAGCTAAACCAGATTATTCCTTAATGTATGCAAAGGCTCAATTAGTAGGTCATGATGGTAATAATTACACGAGCGGTTATACCGTAGGTGACGAAGAAACAAGTTACATTGTAGATATCGATGGTAAAACACTATATACTTTCGTCAATGACACCAACAATACAAATAACTTCACAAATGCAGACTTTTCAAATAATGGAGTATGGCCAATTGCAGAGATAACATTAGACCAAATACCAAGTATTTTAAACAATGGTGATTTTGGTACAATCGATGTTTACGGTAGAACCCAACTAACTTACAAAGGATGGCCGTTATACTATTTTGGTCAAGATGCAGCACGTGGTGAGAATAAGGGAATTAGCTTTCCTGCACCAGGAGTTTGGCCAATTGCTAATGTAAATACCGTAATAGCTCCTAACCCTCCATCTGTTCAATTATCAAGTGATTCTACTCTAGGAAGTATTTTAACAGATTCAGATGGTAATACGCTTTATTTCTTTTCAAAAGATACTAAAGACACATCAGAATGTTTAGGTGGTTGTGCTAATATTTGGCCCATTTTTTACTCTGAAAATGTTATAACAGGCACAGGTTTAAACGCCTCAGATTTCCAAACAATTACACGTACAGATGGTGAATTGCAAACAACTTACAAAGGATGGCCGTTATATTATTTTGCAAATGATAATGCCGCAGGTGATACTAATGGAGAAGATGTAAATAACATCTGGTATGTAGCTAAACCAGATTATTCCTTAATGTATGCAAAGGCTCAATTAGTAGGTCATGATGGTAATAATTACACGAGCGGTTATACCGTAGGTGACGAAGAAACAAGTTACATTGTAGATATCGATGGTAAAACACTATATACTTTCGTCAATGACACCAACAATACAAATAACTTCACAAATGCAGACTTTTCAAATAATGGAGTATGGCCAATTGCAGAGATAACATTAGACCAAATACCGAGTATTTTAAACAATGGTGATTTTGGTACAATCGATGTTTACGGTAGAACCCAATTAACTTACAAAGGATGGCCGTTATACTATTTTGGTCAAGATGCAGCGCGTGGTGAGAATAAGGGAATTAGCTTTCCTGCACCAGGAGTCTGGCCAATTGCTAATGTAAATACGGCAATGGCTCCAAATTAGATTTATAGAAGATATTTTAGTTTCATTTTAATGATACGCTGACAAGCGTTTAATAAAAAATATGAATATGAAGAAATTAATGATCGTTGTTATTCTGGCTGTTTCAATCATTGCAACGGGTTATCAATTTAAGGATGTAGTCTCTAATCCTCCAGTAACATCGGACTTTACAGAAGCTCCTACGGAAGTAAGAGAAATTATGAGAGCCTCATGTTATGACTGTCACTCAAATGAAACTAAAATATCATTTTATAACAAACTTCCAATTATTGCTGAGTTAGTTAAAAAAGATGTTGAAGAAGGTAGGGCAAAACTAAACTTCTCAGAATGGGATAAGTATTCGGAAAAAGAAAAAAAGACCATTCTATATAACATTTTAACGAAGATTAAGAAGAATATAATGCCCCCAAAAGGCTATTCATTTATACATCCTGAAGCAGAAATTTCGGATCAGGGCTTAATTGCAATAGAAACATACATTAAGGGATTAGATAATAGTTTAGGCGTAAAGAATTCTAACAAAGATGAATTAGAATTTGAAAATGATTATAACCATTGGACTAATAATAAAAACAAAAAAAAGGTTGTTAAAAATGCCCCTAACGGAATTGCTTTTCCTAATGATTATAGAAGTTGGCAAGTTGTAAGTAGTTCTTTCCGAAAAGACAATAATACTTTACGTGTCATTTTGGGTAATGATATTGCAATAAAAGCAATAAATGAAAACAAAATAAACCCATGGCCAGATGGCGCTATTTTAGGTAAAGTTGTTTGGAACCAACGATCTGATGAAAATTGGGAAGCTGCTATAATACCTTCTTCATTTATTCATGCCGAGTTTATGTTCAAAGACTCGAAAAAATTTGAGAATACAAAAGATTGGGGATGGGCACGTTGGGTAGGCGAAGAATTAGCGCCTTTTGGTAAAAACCCCAGTTTTACACAAAGCTGTATCGAATGTCATACACCTGTAAAAAACAGAGATTATGTATTTTCCACTCCTTCCATTTTTCCATAAATATTTGGCTGATTTGTTTGTTAATTTTTGACAGGGGGTAATCAAAAAAAATCCTCCTGTCATTTTAATCCTAAGAAAATGAAAAAAATAGAAAAAGCTGTATTAATAATAGTATGCATAGTATTTGCTTCTTGCGAAAACTATGTAGAAGATAAATACGAAATAATAAATCAAGATTGCGACCCAAGCACATCATTTGTGAGTCAAATTAAGCCAATTATAGATAATAACTGTGTTAGTTGTCATAATGGCAATCAATTCCCAGATTTAAGAACTTATAATGGTGTTAGTACAAACTCTGCAATTATAAAAGAACAAGTTGTTAATAGAACTATGCCAATTGGAGATGTTTTAACTAATGAGGAAATTGATATAATAAGCTGTTGGATAGATAATGGTTCATATAATAACTAATAATACTTGAAGTTATGAGCAAAAAAGAGAAAATAATTTTCCCAGCCTTATTAGCTATAACGTTAATAATATTCTTTGGCCTTAAAGAGTATAACAAGCCACATGTTAATGTTGTCAAAGCAACTCCAGATATTATTACCAATTCAGAAGAAATAATAAATGAATTTCAGGATAATGAAGGTTTCGCTAATAAAAAATATCTAGATCAAATAGTTCAAGTAAGTGGTCATATATCAAAGATTGAAGCTTCAGAAAACAATGATATTATTATAACCTTTCTTAATAACAAAACGTCTTTTGGAACCGTGATTTGTCATCTTTCCTCTAGTGAAAACAAAGAATTAATTAACCTCAAGGAAGGACAAAATATTGTCGTTAAAGGTATCTGTACTGGATACTTGATGGATGTTATTTTGGTAAGATGTAACCTTGTTAAAATTTAAAAAAAATGAAATACATATTTACTATAATCATATGCTTTATAATAACAAATAATTTAATAGCTCAAGATAGATATATTACTAAACAAGGCACAATATCTTTCTTTTCTCATTCTCCAGTAGAAGACATTGAAGCTATTAACAATCAAATCTTAAGTATTGTTGATATAGAAACAGGCGATATTGCAATCTCCGTGTTAATGAAGTCTTTTATGTTTGAGAAATCCTTAATGCAAGAACATTTTAATGAAAATTATGTAGAATCAGATAAATTCCCTAAAGCTAAATTCACAGGAAAAATCATCGATATTAAAGACTCAACAGATAAAAACAAGGTTTTTATTGAAGGAGATTTAACTATACATGGAATTACTAATAAAGTAAAAGTAAAAGCCGATATAGAAGTTGATAATAATGTATCCTTAAAAGGTGTCTTTACAGTTTTAGTTGCGGATTATGAAATTAATATTCCTTCTGTAGTTAAAAATAACATAGCAAAAACTATTGAAATTACCTTTTCATTAAATCATAAAAAATTTAAATAATTTATCATGAAGAATATTTTAATAATAGTATTATTATTTTCAATTAATAGCACTTTTTCTCAAGACCTTATAGACATCCTAGAAAGTGAAAGTCCCAAACAAAGGAATTTTGTGTCGTCTACGTTTAAAGGAACAAGAATATTAAATGGCCACTCAATTGAAAACAGAAAAAAAGGAACATTAGAGTTTCTTATTTCTCATAGATTTGGTAGAATCAATCAAGGGATTGATGAATTATTTGGGTTAGATCAATCTAATATTCGTTTTGCATTTGAATATGGATTATCTGATAAGTTGATGTTAGGTTTAGGTCGAAGTTCATTTAATAAAACGTATGATGGCTTTGCTAAGTATCAATTAATAAAACAGAGTAAAGGAGAAAAATCTTTTCCATTTAGCGTATCTCTATTCGAAAGTGTAATCTACAGAACATTAAAAGACTACGACCCTGCTAACAAACCAAATTTCAATAAAAAATTAGCTTATACATCGCAGTTATTAATTGCTAGTAAAATTAATAATGCATTGTCTTTACAAATTACACCAACATATATTCATAATAATTCAGTGAGAACTAATGATGATTCACATGATATTTTTGCAATTGGTTTTGGCAATCGAATTAAGCTTAGCAAAAGAGTAACATTAAATACAGAATATTTCTATACAATTAATCCTTTAAAGTCAATTGACACAAAAAATTCGTTAGCCATTGGAATAGATATAGAAACAGGAGGGCATGTGTTTCAACTTATTTTATCGAATTCAATAACAATGATTGAAAGAGATTTTATAACAGAATCTACAAATGATTTTTTTAAAGGAGGAATCCATTTTGGGTTTAACATTTCAAGAGCATTTCAAGCAGGAAGAAATAAAAAATAATAATATTAAAAAGAGAAATATGATTAATTACCGAGTAAATTTTAAACCCCTTAAGATTTACTCGGGTTTTTTAAATATTTAGAATATGACAATGTATAGTGAAGTATATAAAGTTAATGGTCAAGATGATATAGATGATTATATGGTTATGGCAAACAGTACATATTTGAAGTATTCAGATTTAATAAGAACAAAATACTTTAGCAACAACATTAAAAACCTTCTTAAAATTAAAGAACAATCGAGTATTAGTTTTATTATAGTTGAACAATTCGTTTATAAAAAAATAGATCTATTTTTTACAAATTTATTTACTGTTGATATACAAATTCTAAATCTAGACTTGAATAATTATCAAATAACTACAAAGCATGATTTTTTTAACAAGAACAAACAATTATGCGCTACAACTAAATGTAATCTTATATGGAGTCTCGCTTGTGATTCTCTTACACATAAATTAGAATAATAATCAGACTTCCCCGACTTACCTTTAATTAAATGATACTTTTTAATCTTTTTCAGGACGAGATACATTTAAACTAAAAAAGCCTTTCAATTTCTTGAAAGGCTTTTTATTTGTACAGGCGGAGAGACTCGAACTCTCACACCTTGCGGCACTAGATCCTAAGTCTAGCGTGTCTACCAATTCCACCACGCCTGCAAAAGGATTGCAAATATAAAGTAAAAAATCAATTCTAAAATAATCTATCTTTAAAAAAGTTCTTTTGTATTTTTACGACAACTAATTAAAACATAAAATGCAAGACGTAAAAACTTATATATCAGAACATAAAGAGCGTTTCATCTCCGAACTTTTCGACTTATTAAAAATGCCATCGGTTAGTGCAGACCCCGCATTTTCCCAAGATGTTATAAATACAGCACAAAAAATCAAAGAAAGTTTACAACAGGCTGGTTGCGATTTAGTAGAAATTTGCGAAACAGAAGGATACCCTATTGTCTATGGAGAAAAAATTATAAATAAAGATTTGCCTACGGTTCTAGTATACGGTCATTATGATGTACAACCAGCAGATCCAATTGAACTTTGGGATTCTCCCCCATTTGAACCCGTAATTAAAAAAACAGAAAAACATCCAGAAGGTGCTATATATGCACGCGGGGCATGTGATGACAAAGGCCAAATGTATATGCATGTTAAGGCTTTAGAGTTTATGGTTAAAACAAACCAACTACCTTGCAATGTAAAGTTCATGATAGAGGGCGAAGAAGAAGTAGGTAGTAATAACTTAGGCATCTTTGTTGCAAATAATAAAGAAAAATTAACAAACGATATTATCTTAATTTCTGATACTGGAATGATTGCTAATGATGTTCCTTCCATAACCACAGGCTTACGTGGTCTTAGTTATGTAGAGGTAGAAGTTACCGGTCCAAATAGAGATTTACATTCTGGTTTATATGGCGGCGCAGTAGCAAACCCAATAAATATACTTAATAAAATGATTGCTTCGCTACACGATGAAAATAACCATATTACCATTCCTGGTTTTTATGATAAAGTAGAAGAACTATCTACCGAAGAAAGAGCAGAAATGGCAAAAGCTCCCTTTAGTTTAGATGCATATAAAAGTGCTTTAGATATTAATGCCGTTTATGGCGAAAAAGGGTATACAACCAATGAAAGAAATTCTATAAGACCAACTCTAGATGTAAATGGTATTTGGGGTGGCTATATTGGCGAAGGAGCAAAAACGGTAATAGCAAGCAAAGCATACGCTAAAATTTCTATGCGCTTAGTCCCAAACCAAGATTGGGAAGAAATTACGCAACTATTTAAAGCCCATTTCGAAAATATTGTTCCCGCAGGAGCAACCGTAAAAGTAACGCCACACCATGGTGGTCAAGGGTACGTTACCCCTATAAATACAATTGGTTACAATGCTGCTTCTAAAGCATACGAAGCCACTTTTGGAAAAAAACCAATTCCACAACGAAGCGGTGGTAGTATTCCTATTGTTGCCCTTTTTGAAAAAGAATTACAAAGCAAAACAATCCTTATGGGCTTTGGTCTAGATAGCGATGCTATACATTCTCCTAACGAGCATTTTGGCGTTTGGAACTACCTTAAAGGCATAGAAACCATACCGCATTTTTACACATACTTTACCGAACTTTCTAAAT
>NZ_JADGES010000048.1 GCF_016744255.1 Maribacter sp. | reverse complement strand
CTCCTAAAATAATCAAAGCGCTGTAAGTAATTATATTGCCTATATTTTTAGGTCTGGTGGTTTTTAATGACGGCATACGTAAACGGTAAGCATATATTTTCATTATAAGCATACGAACAATGTATAGCCCTACCAATAGGATTAAAAAAGTATCTACCGTAATTACCTTAAAATAAATAAGACCTAGTGATATAGCTACTCCCAATCTACAAAAAATCTCTTTTAAAAAATTCCCAAAGAAAGATTTCATATGAATTTTACCCCAAGCATAAAAGACTTCAAAATAAGCCATAGCCATAGCTATAATAAAAATATACCAAACATAATCTTTTACGATTTCATTTTTTTGGGCTAAGAAATTACCAATAGCATCATTGGCAATGTAAGACAACAGACCTATAGGGATAATTAAAACTAAAGGCAGCAATAGCATTAACGTTAAAAAGCCATCTTTCTCTCTCTTTTCTTTAAAACTACTATAAAACTTAACTAATGTATTTGGAACCCCAAAAGCCATTACAGGCATAAGAACTGCCGAAGCAGAAAGAATTACCATTACTAAACCTAAATATTCATCCGTTAAAAAATTAGTGTACAAAAACAGCACATTAACAGCTCCCAAAGCAAAACCCAAATAGGTTACAATGGTGTTACTAATTGCCTGTTTTCTTACTATTCCCATTACAAATGTTTCGCTAATTGCTCTGTTAATGCCTTTCGACTGTATTTCTCTATATTTTCAGAGGTATTTTTTAACTCTCCTTTAAGATACAGTTTAAACCACTTTACAATAACTTCCTTTAGGGCTTCTTTATTATCATACAAAAAAGCCTTCCCTGTATTTGTTTCCGATATTAGTTGCCCTACATCCCAATTCTTTGGTCCTATTCCAAGTATTGGCCTACCTGCAGCCATATACTCAAACAACTTCCCTGGAATAATACCCTTAGTTTCTTCCGCATCTATCTCTATTAAAAGTAATACTTGAGATTTTCTTTGAAAAGAAATTGCTTTTTTATGTGATAAATAACCCACGATTTTTGTATTAGATATAAGACCATGCTTGGTAATATTCTCTAAAACATCATCACTTACAACCCCAACCAACTGCAACTTAAAATGGGTTTTAAATTTCTCATTTTCGGTTACTAATTCGGACAAGGCTTGCCACAAATTATTAGGATCTCGTCCTGTTAATAAAGAACCTATATGAGCCATGGTAAATTCAGTATCTAAAACCTCCGTATTAGAGGTAGAAACGTCATATCCATTTGTGATTACTTCTATAGGTTTCTTGGTAATAGCAGTAAATTCTGCTTTTGTAGTAGCACTAGTAACTATAACGGTATCCGCGGTATTTAGCACCTTACTTTCTAATTGCTTGTGCTTTTTTTGGGATGCTTTTGTAAGCTTCAATTTTTTATGGTACCCAATAGTAGTCCAAGGATCTCTAAAATCGGTAACCCAACGTATATCTAATTTTTCTTTTAAGCCTAAACCTATCAAGTGAACGCTATGCGGTGGCCCTGTAGTAATTACAGTTTCTATTTTTTCTTTTTCTAGTACTCCTTCTAAAAAGGTAATCGAAGGTTTTACCCAAAATTTACGTGCATCTGGAATAAATAAATTCCCTCTTATCCATAGAAACAATTTTTCTACTATAGATTGTTTTTTTGTCTGAATTAACCCGGAACTTATCCGTTTTGTTTTTTTGGATGAAAACACACTCGCCAAAGCATAAGGCTCAAAAATTGGTTGTTCATAAATTGTTATTCCCTCCGGAATTTCTTTTAAAAGCGATGCATCTTGTATGGGATAATGAGGGTTCTTTGGAATATACAGAACTGGTTCCACATTAAAATCTCTTAAATACGTAATGAATTTTAGCCAACGTTGCACACCCGGACCTCCAGCGGGTGGCCAATAATATGCAATAACTAGCACTTTTTTCATTACCCTTCTTCTTTTCTTCTGGAACGCCAAAAAGTAAAACCTAAACCTGCTAATATTAACACTCCTAATAAAGAAGAACTAGCTAAGGCTATTGTACTCCCCTCTTTTACCACTTTAGGCTCAAACTTAAATTCAATGGTATGTTTACCTGCGGGAATTTTTAACGCTCGCAGCACATAATTCACTTTAAAATGGTCTGTTAATGTACCATCTATATACGCGTTCCAACCCTTGCCATAATACATTTCTGAAAACACGGCAACACCAGCATTTTCATTGTTTGATGTATAGGTTAATCTATTCAACTTATAATCTATCAATGCAATGGTAGTCGTAGAATCTGTTTGAAAGTTAAATCTATTTATTGCAGGGAAAGAAGCTGTATTCACAACTGCTTCATTTTTATTATCTAAAGTACCTAATCCTTGAATCTCGCCATTCGCAGAAGAAACAGCGGTTAGTTTTTTAATAAACCAAGCATTACCATTCGCTTCTGGATTGGTTGCGGGGTAGCTTCTACCCTCTTCATCTTGCTGTACCACATACTTAACATTAAGCATGTTTAAAACACCTACATTCCCTTTGTATAAATGAAAATCGAATAAATCTTGAATTCCTGCGGGTTTTGCAGCATGGTACCCTCCTATAGATTTATGAAAATAAGAAGTACGTGCTCCGTTTAATCCCTCCTGAGGGTCATACACTCTAAAATGACCATTATCCTTGGCTATTTGTTGATCTAAAGGCTTTTGTTTAAAAGGTTCATTCATTTGTCTTTTGCTAACAAAATCATCCTTATCCACATATCTTTTATCTACTCCTACTAAATCGACCAATATTAAAATTGCCAATCCTAAAACCAGAAGATTCTCTTTTATTTTCCCTTTAATATACAACCATAATACCGTAGCTGTTAAGACAACGAATAATAGAGAACGTAAAGTATCATTGGTATAAACTGCTTTCCTATCTAACTGAATTAAAGACATTAATTCAGGTCCAAGATCTCCAAAGTTCTGTTTCATATAAGCATCACTACTTCCTGAAAAACTAAACATTCCTTTAAATAATAACAACCCAATTAATACAGAAACAACTGCAATCGCTGCTATTTTTAAGGCGTTTATATTTCTCCCTATAACTTCTTTATTAGTAAACAATTCATTAACAGCTAAAATTGCTAGCACTGGTGCACAGAGTTCCAGTATTACTTGTATGGAAGAAACTGCTCTAAACTTGTCATATAGCGGAAAATAATCAATCATAAAATCGGTTAGTAGACTAAAGTTTTTTCCCCAAGACAAAATTAAAGACATTATTGTACCGCCAAACAACCACCATTTGGCTTTACGCTGCACTATAAATAATCCTAATACAAATAAGAAAAAGATAACTGCCCCTATATAGGCTGGAGCTGCTACTCCTGGTTGGTCACCCCAATATAAAGGCAATTCTTCCGAAAAATTTAAAGCACTTGTTCTAGTCATTCCTTTATCCATAAGGAAGTTAAACGTCTTAGAGCTTTCTCCTAAATCTTCACCATTTGAACCCCCAAATAATCTAGGAACAAAAATATTTAAAGACTCTACTATTCCATAACTATATTGGGTAATATAGGCTTTACTAAGTCCGCCTTTATTCTCTTTTGGAGAACCATCTGGATTAATTGTCAATTCAGATTTTCCACGAGTACTCCAATCCGCATACTCTTTGGTAGCCATTAAGCCTGTTGCATTTGTAGCTATACCTAAAACTACAGCCACTAATAATATGCCTATAGAAATTGCAAAATGTTTTAATTTCTTTTTAAGTATTGCATCTACCAAATACACCATTCCTAATACCAATATAAGAAGCATACAATAGTAGGTCATTTGGTAATGGTTTGCTCCAACTTCTAATGCCATTGCTATGGCAGTAAGCACAAATCCCCAGGTGTATTTTTTTCTAAAAACAAGAACTATTCCCCCTAATAACATAGGTAAATAACCTATGGCATGTGCTTTGGCATTATGCCCTACTCCTAGAATAATAATAAGATAGGTAGAAAAACCAAAAGCTAAGGCTCCTAGAGCAGCTAATCTATAGTCTACCTTTAAACAACATAATAGAATGTAAAACCCTAGAAAGTAAACAAATAAATAATCTGCAGGGCGTGGTAAAAAGCGGATTATGCTATCTAACTTTTTTACATAGTTATGAGGGTAATATGCTCCCAATTGAAAAGTTGGCATCCCACCAAAAGCACTGTTCGTCCAATACGGTTCCTCTCCGGTAGCTTTTCTAAAATTATTTTGCTCTTTAGCCATACCCGTATATTGAACAATATCGGACTGCTGTATAACTTTACCCTGCAATACAGGATTAAAGTAAAGCAAGGCTGCAATTACGAAAAATACTAGAACAAAAAAATGTGTAAGAAGTGCTTTAAAACCTAATTTCATTGGAATACTATAGTCGTTGATAAACTCAAAGATAGTTACTCTATCTCTTCAAAGTCAATATACTCTCCAACTTTTTTGCTACTACTCTTTTTTCGAGTAGTATTTTTATCAATTATAACATCGCCTACCTTCTCTTCTTGCGTAGGGTTTTGTGTAGAGAATCCTCCCATTTTTTCTTTGAAATGCGCCTCCGTTTTCTTGGCTGCATAACTAAGCACTCTTGGTGCAAACCATTTTGCTACAGTTTTTAGCAAATAGTAAACCAAAAGAATAACTAAAATTGTCTTTAAAAATGCCATTTTATTTTAAATGATTTATATCAAAAATACAATTCTACCGTTGTAATAGCAGAGCAAAAGTCTTAAAATAATACTAAAATGATATTCATGGGGCATCCAATGGGAATGAATAAAACAAAAAAAACACTTTTTACATTGCTATTTGTCATCCCAATATTGGGAATTTCGCAGTACACTGATGTAATAAACTCTAATAGACCAGGGCAATCCGTAAGTGCTTTTGCTGTTGGTAAAAACGTAGTACAAGCAGAAATAGGTTTGCTTTATGAGCAACAAGACCACAGTTTATTAAACACAGAATCTAACATCTGGGCTACAGATATTTCTTTGCGTTACGGACTGCTTTTTGAGCGATTAGAAATTAACTGGGAAGGTATTTTCCAAAACCAGGATATTACTTTCATAAACTCTGGATTGGAAGATTCTTACACCAACTTTTCTAGAAACCGAATAGGGCTTAAATATTTAGTTTTTGATCCATTTATAAATCCAAAAAGAGCGAACCCTAATTTATACAGTTGGAAAGCCAATAATAAATTTAAATGGGACAATTTGGTGCCTGCAATTTCGGTATATGGTGGTGTAAATTATTTATTTGGAGATAACCCTTTTTATGTTGGTGACCCAAGTTTATCTTACAGAGCAATGGTTGCTACCCAAAGTAGATTAACTCCCAGGTTTGTATTGATTACTAATTTTGCCTACGATCGTATAAGTACAGATTTTCCAGAAATGAGCTATCTAGTATCTATCTCCCATGCTTTTAGAAACCCTAAATGGAGTGTATTTCTAGAAAATCAAGGAATAAAAAGTGACCGCTATGCAGATAACCTACTTAGAGGTGGTATAGCCCATTTACTTAGCGAAAGATTACAGGTTGATGTTAATTTAGGAGCAAGTTTTAAAAACACACCTTCCAGAGTGTTTATATCTATTGGAGCTTCCTATAGATTCGATTTTCATAAAGACCCAGAAACATCTATTGACGAACAGAAGGCTGGCCAAAATGGAGGCCCTATTAAAAAGAACTCCATGAAAAAGAAAAAGAAAGAAGGTGGTTCTGGAGCTGAGGATATAGATTTAGGCCCTACTAAAAAGGAGTTAAAGAAGCACAAAAAAGAAGAGAAGAAAAAGAAAAAAGCCAGAAAAAATAAAAAAGAAAAAGATGATGGTGTTATTGAGTTTTAAATTATAACCAAGAAACATAAACTTATTACATAGATTTTACAGAAGAACACTGGTAGTTATACATTTCAACTATCTTTGTTCTTCTATCTTTTTATACAAATTCGTAATTATTAAAAATAAGTAAATGCCTTTT
This sequence comes from Maribacter sp., assembly GCF_016744255.1. GTDB lineage: Bacteria > Bacteroidota > Bacteroidia > Flavobacteriales > Flavobacteriaceae > Maribacter_B. The sequence goes on along the minus strand of NZ_JADGES010000048.1, from coordinate 19,600 downwards.
AAAAAGCTCCACGCTTCGCTTAAAGAAGCTTTAGAAAGATTACATATAGAATCTGCTACTCCTTTTCAACAAAATGCGATACCCAAAATAAAAAGTGGTATAAACGTATTTGGTATTGCCCCTAAAGAAAGTGGTAAAACAACCGCAATGATACTAAATACGGTTCAAAAGCTTAATTGCACAGCAGTTGGGGATGCTCCTAGAGCCTTAATAATAGTAGAGAATAAAAAGGAGGCACTAGAACTTCATGAAAAATTTTTAGAATTCACTAAATACACCGATTTAAGAGTATATATGGGCTATGAAGAGCTGCATATAGACGTTCAAAAATCTGAAATCTACATGGGAGTTGACATTCTTATAAGCACCCCTAAAAACATCCATAAGTTATTTTTAACCAATGGCGTTAGTATTTCAGAGCTTAAAATATGCTTTGTAGATGACGCTGATTTTCTTTTACAACGCAAAGAATTAAGCTCTTTAACAACAACTTCGGAGAGTATTAAAAAATGCCAATATGTAATTTTGGCAGAGAAACTAAACCCAAAGCTAGAGAAATTAAGAGATTATTTTATGGAAAATTCGGTCGTCGTAAAAATCTAAAAAACATATTTTCTTAATCTTATAATTACTACCTGTAATTTGTACTTTTATTTCCCCAGTTACACTAAAGACTTATCATGATAATTTTAAAAGAAGCTACGACTAAAAGTGATTTAAAGAAGTTTGTTAAATTCCCTTTTAGCCTTTATAAAGATTGTAAATATTGGGTTCCACCTATTATAAGTGATGAACTAGCTACTTTTAATAAAGATAAAAACCCTGCATTTAAAGATGCTGAAGTTCAATTTTTTCTTGCGTATAAAAACAACTCTATCGTTGGCCGTATTGCTGCTATTGTTAATTGGATAGAAATAAACCAGCAGCAAGTAAAAAAAATGCGCTTTGGTTGGTTCGATTTTATAGACGATACGGAAGTTTCCGAAAAGCTATTAGATAAAGTAAAAGAAATAGGACAACACCATAAATTAGAATATATGGAAGGCCCTGTTGGCTTTTCTAATTTAGATAAGGTTGGCGTACTAATTGAAGGTTTTAATGAAATGGGAACCATGATAACCTGGTATAACCATGCATACTACCAAAACCATTACGAGCGTTTAGGATTTGTAAAAGAAAAAGAATATGAGGAAAACCGATTTCCTTTTGTTAATGCTAATCCAAAATTCTTTGCGAGAATAGATGCATTAGTACAAAAAAGGTATGGTCTTAGACCACTTTACCTAACCAAAACAGAAGAGGTTATGCCTATGGCAGACCAAATGTTCGATTTATTTAATGAATCTTACTCTAAATTATCCTCATTTGTCCCTATAACAGATATTCAAAAAGCCTATTTTAAAAAGAAATACATTAGTTTTATAAACCCCGAATATATTAAATTTGTTGTAGATAAAAACGATAAATTAATTGCTTTCGGCGTTGTTATGCCTTCATTTTCAGAGGCATTACAAAAAGCTAACGGAAAACTCTTTCCTTTTGGTTTTTATCATTTACTTAAAGCAAAAAAACATAGTAAAGATGTTATCTTTTATTTAATCGGGGTGCATCCAGAATACCAAAATAAAGGGGTAACAGCTGTAATTTTTAACCAATATCACAAAACGTTTTCTGCTCTAGGCATTAAAAACTGTATCCGAACTCCAGAATTGGCAGATAATATAGCTATTAAACAACTTTGGAAACATTTTTATCCGGAAATTTATAAACGAAGAAGAACTTATAGAAAAGATATTTAAAATAAAAACCCCTAAAGCTTAGAAAGCTTTAGGGGTTTTTATTTTATTACCTATAGAATTATTCTCCCATAGCAGCAGAAACAGCTGCAGACAATCTTTTATAAGTTCCATTCTCTAATCTTTCTCTAATAGAAGAGAAAGCCGTTAATGTTTCTTCTACATCTTGTAAAGTATGTGTAGCTGTAGGTATTAATCGTAATAAGATTAACCCTTTAGGAATTACAGGATACACAACAATAGAACAGAAAATTCCATGATTCTCTCTTAAATCCTTCACCAAAGCCATTGCTTCTGGAATGCTTCCATTTAAATATACCGGAGTAACACAACTAGTTGTTGTGCCTATATCGAAGCCTTTTTCTTTTAGTCCAGATTGTAAAGCATTTACATTTTCCCATAATTTTGCTTTCAATTCTGGTTGTGTACGCAACATATCTAAACGTTTCAATGCACCTTTAACATAAACCATTGGTAATGATTTAGCGAACATTTGTGAACGTAAGTTGTATTTTAAATAGTCTATAATCCCTTGATCTGCAGCTACAAAAGCTCCGATACCAGCCATAGATTTTGCAAACGTAGCCAAATACACATCAATATCACCTTGCACACCTTGCTCTTCTCCTGCTCCTGCTCCTGTTTTTCCTAAGGTTCCAAAACCATGAGCATCATCTACTAAGAATCTAAAATTATATTTTTTCTTAAGCGCTACGATCTCTTTAAGAATTCCTTGTTCGCCACGCATTCCGAAAACTCCTTCTGAAATCACCAAAATTCCGCCTCCAGTTTGCTCCGCCATTTTACTAGCGCGCTGTAAGTTTTTTTCTAAACTTTCTGGATCATTATGCATAAATGTAAAACGCTTACCCATATGTAAACGCACACCATCTATTATACAAGCATGACAGTCTACATCGTACACTATAATATCATCTTTAGTAACCAAAGCATCGATTACCGACATAAATCCTTGGTATCCAAAATTTAATAAATAAGAGGCTTCTTTACTTGAAAAATCTGCCAACTCATTTTCTAACTGCTCATGAAACTCTGTGTGCCCACTCATCATTCTTGCTCCCATCGGATAAGCTGCTCCATATTCTAAAGCTGCCTCCCCATCTACCTTTTTTATTTCTGGTAAATTAGATAGTCCTAAATAGTCATTAATACTCCAAGTTATAACATCTCGTCCTTGGAATTTCATTCTATTAGATATTGGTCCTTCTAATTTAGGGAAAACAAAATATCCTTCTGCTTGCGAAGCCCATTTTCCAAGGGGCCCTTTATTCTCCAAAATTCTTTCAAATAAATCTCTCATCTCATTACATTGGTTCTACCTGCAAAAATAAAGATTTTTACTAAGGTTTCATAAATTATTAATACACAAAAAAGCAGCTACTTAAAAGGAGCTGCTTTTTTGTATTAAAATAACATACTTATTTTATAAATTCAATTTCCTGTGCTTCTTCTACTGCTTTAGCATTTAAAAAGCCTTGATTTTCCATCCAAGTATCACTATATACTTTACTCATATATCTTGAACCATGGTCCGGAAATATAACCACAACATTACTATCTTTAGTAAACTCACCTTCTGCGCTTAGTTGCTTAACCGCTTGTACTACTGCGCCACTTGTATAACCAACAAATAACCCTTCGGTTTTAGAAATAGCTCTTGCCATATGAGCGCTTTCTCCATCGGTTACTTTTATAAACTTATCTATTACACTAAAATCTGTAGCTGTAGGAATTAAATTTTTTCCCAACCCTTCTATTCTATATGGGTAAATTTCATCTTGATCAATTTTACCAGTCTCATGGTAACTCTTTAAAACTGAACCAAAAGCATCTACACCTATAACTTTAACCTCTGGGTTTTGTTCTTTAATATATTTTCCTGTTCCAGAAATTGTTCCTCCTGTACCACTACAAACCACTAAATGAGTTAAGTTTCCATTCGTTTGCTCCCAAATTTCTGGTCCTGTAGACCTGTAATGAGCCTCTTGGTTTAAGATATTGAAGTATTGATTAATGTATACGGATCCTTTTGTTTCACTATGTAATCTCTTGGCTACTTCGTAATATGACCTAGGATCGTCAGCACTTACATGTGCAGGGCAAACATAAACTTTTGCTCCCATTGCGCGTAACATATCTATCTTATCTGGAGAAGATTTATCACTAACCGCTAAAATACATTTATACCCTTTAAGAATACTTACCATAGCAATACTAAAACCCGTATTACCAGAAGTAGTCTCAATTATAGTACTTCCTTTAGTTAATATTCCTTTTTTTTCTGCTTCTTCTATAATAAAGGAAGCTATTCTGTCTTTTGTTGAGTGTCCGGGGTTAAAGGCTTCTACCTTTGCATAAAAATTTCCAGTAAAATCAGAAGCAATTTTATTAAGCTTAATTAAGGGGGTATTTCCTATTAATTCTAGGACATTATTATAAGCATTTATCTTATTTTCCATAAAATGGTATCTAAGTTAATAAAGGTTGCCAACTTACGTATTTGACAAAAATTAAGCTACAAAATTACTATTTTTTTTGACTTAATGGTATTTTTCCCTCTAAATCTAGTATAAAAGCATATTCTTTGGTTACCTCTCGCAAAGACTCAAACCTTCCAGAAGCTCCACCATGCCCTGCTTCCATATTAATATCAAAAACTAATATATTATCATCCTTTTTATATTCCCTTAATTTGGCTACCCATTTCGCTGGCTCAAAATACTGTACTTGGGAATCATGAAGTCCAGTTATTACTAACATATTAGGGTATTCTTGCTCTACAACCATGTCATAAGGCGAATAGGACTTCATATATTCATAGTATTCTTTTTCATTAGGGTTTCCCCATTCATCATATTCCCCTGTTGTTAAAGGAATAGAGTCATCTAACATAGTGGTTATCACATCAACAAATGGAACCGATGCTATTACCCCATTATACAATTCGGGCGCTATATTTACCACAACCCCCATTAATAGACCTCCAGCAGAGCCTCCCATCGCGTATAAATGCTCCGCACTTGTATAATTATTTTCTATTAAAAATTTAGAACAATCTACAAAATCTGTAAATGTATTTTTCTTTTTTAAAAGCTTACCATCTTCGTACCATTGCCTACCCAAATACTCTCCTCCACGTACATGTGCTATAACATAAACAAAACCTCTATCTAACAAACTTAAACGTATTGTTGAAAAATAAGGATCTATTGTAGATCCATAAGAACCATAGGCATATTGTAATACAGGGGTATCTTTATTAATTTCTGTGTCTTTATGATAAACTATAGACATAGGAACTTTAACTCCGTCTCTTGCTGTTGCCCAAACTCTTTTGGATGTATAGTTTTCCTTTTTAAACTCTCCGCCTAACACTTCTTGTTCTTTTTTTATGGTCTTCTCTTTGGTATCCATATTAAAATCTATGACCGAACTTGGTGTTGTCATAGAATTATATCCATATCTAAATATATTTGTGTCATAATCAGGATTAGTACCAACATAACAAGTATACGTTTCACTATTAAAAGGCAAATAATACGCATCTGTAGCATCCCATCTTACAATTTTTAACGTATTAAGCCCATTTTCTCTTTCTGAAAGAACATAATAATCTTTAAAAATATCAATATCCTCCAAAAGCACATTCTCTCTATGCGGAATAAACTCTTCCCAATTCTCTGAAAATGTAGCTCCTTCTTTAACTTTCATTAACTTAAAATTAAGGGCTTTATCCTTATTTGTTAACACATAAAAAGAATCCTCGTAGTGCGATATAGAATATTCTACCCCCCTAACTCTTGGCGAAAAAATGGTGAATTTTCCATCTGGATCATTTGCGTTAAGGATTTGTATTTCTGTAGTTAAAGTACTATAAGAAATTATAGCAATATACTTTTTGGATTTTGTTTTATATACAGCCGCTCCATACGTATCATCTTTTTCATGAAATATTAAGCTATCCTCTTCTGTTGCAGTGCCTATTTTGTGTTTATAGATCTTATCCGAACGTAAGGTTATACTATCTTTTTTGGTATAAAAAATGGTTTTATTATCATTTGCCCAAACAGCACCTCCTGTAGTATCTTCTATCTTATCTGAATAAACTTCACCTGTATTTAGATTTTTAATTCGCAATATATATTGCCTTCTAGAAACGGTATCTACTCCGAATATCGCCAAATTATTATCTGGACTAATAGATATTCCTCCTATCTTAAAATAGTCATGCCCTTCTGCCATCACATTACCATTGAACATAATTTCCTCAGGAGCATCTAAACTTTCTTTATGGCGCGCATAAATAGGATATTCTTTACCCGTCTCAAAACGAGTAACATACCAATACCCATTGTTTTTATACGGCACAGAAGAATCATCTTCCTTAATTCTAGATTTCATCTCCGTAAATAACTCTTCTTGAAAACCCTTGGTATGCTTAGTTAAGGTATTATAGTAGGCATTCTCCTTATTTAAATACTCTATCACCTCTTCATTATCCCTATCATTTAACCAATAGTAATTATCTATCCTTACATCTTCATGTTTTACTAATTCCTTTACTATTTTCTTTGCTATTGGAGCAATCGGTTCTATCATATCTTTTTTATCATTTTTGCAAGAGAATGCAAAAGTAACACTAATTAAAAAAAATATTCTTCTTCTTATGTTCATCTTGCTATACTATTTAATTTAAACATTTTGTAGTTTTGAATATTAATCTATAAAAATAATAAAATTATGTTTGGTGATATGATGGGAATGATGGGGATACTTAAAGAAACCCAAGCTAAAGTAGATGCTACAAAGAAAAGACTTGACACAGTAATGTTACAGGAGAATTCTTTAGATAACTTATTAAGTGTTACAATAACTGCTAACCGATTACTAAAAGAAATTAATATAAACGACAGCTTATTAGAAGATAAGGAACAACTAGAAGATTATCTTATCACAACTATAAACAAAGCAATTGCACAAGCAACAAATGTAAACGAAGCAGAACTAGCTGCTGTTGCCAAAGACGGAATGCCCAATATTCCTGGAATGGATTCGTTATTTAAATAAATGGCAAGTTATTTGCTACATAGTATTTATAAAAATTATATATGAAATATTTTTTAATAATATTACTATTCCCTGTTCTACTAAGTGCCCAAGGAGATTTATACGGAGCAGATGACGTTAAGTGGCTAACGAACTATGATGAAGCCATAAAAAAGGCAAAAAAAGAACAAAAAAACGTATTAGTATATTTTACTGGAAGTGATTGGTGCCCTCCTTGTAAAAAACTTAAAACAGATTTATTTGAATCGCCAGAATTTGTTGCTATCTCTAAAAATTATGTTCTTCTGTATGTAGATCTCCCTAGAAACAAAGATTTATTATCTAAAGATCAATTAAAGCATAATTATGATTTGGCTTCTAGATATAATAAAAAGAATGCTGTGCCTTTACTTAAAGTATTAAATTCTAAAGGAAGTTCTTTAGGAGAATATTCTGGATATAGTATGACAGGAGACACACAATATCACTTGCGCTTATTAGAGCAACACCAATAATAAAAACATACCGCATAAAAAAAGGAGGTATCTATTACAGATACCTCCTTTTTTTATACAATATAAACTTAGTTGTTGATCAATCTAAATTCAGTTCTTCTGTTAACAGCATGCTCTCTTTCTGTACAAGAAACACCCTCTTTACATCTATTTTTAGTTTTAGTTTCACCGTAACCATTTGCTACTAATAAGCTAGAGTTAATCCCTTTAGTGATTAAATAATCTGCTACAGCTTTTGCTCTTCTTTCAGAAAGAGCTTTGTTAGAAGACGCTGTACCTCTTACGTCTGTATGAGAAGCTAACTCTACCTTTACACCAGGGTTTTTAGCTAAAACAGGCATTAAACGGTTATCAATAATACTTTTCGCAGCAGAAGTTAAAGTAGCACTTCCTAAGTTCCAGTTAATTGGTAAAGCTTGATACTCTACTAAAGAACATTCAACTTCTTTCCAAGTAGTTAAACCACCTTTTTGCTTTAAAACTTCTTTAGAAATTGTTTTAGTAACAGCAGGTATAGTTTGCTCGCTTGTGAAAGCGTCTTTATCTAAAACAGTTTTAGTAATAGTTTTATATTCCGCTGGAATAATTTGCTCTACAACTTTAGCTGGCTCTAAAAGAACTCTTTTTGTATAACTAGCATTCTTAGAACCTATTGGCGTTTTTGCTACAGAAGCATCTGCTCCTAAAACCTGTGCATCAATAGTTGTAAACTCTGCAGGGTATCCTTTATAACACCAGTATCTACAATCATCTGGATTTCCAGAAGCACAATCAGGTGCCGAAGCTCCTAATTCCCATTGCGCGTAAGCTGGCTTAATCTCGATAGTTTCTGAAGATGGCCTAAAGGTAGCAGGAGTAATTCTTAAAGTATTTCCTCCTTCTTTAGAAACATAAGAAACCGTTTCCGTTCCCCATTTTTCAGCAACAACTGTTAATTTTTTTCCAGCAGCCTTTGTCTCAACTCTTTCTGTAACAGTTTTAAAAGTAGCAGGAACCGTTTTTAATACTTTATAAGCTGGCTTTACTGTTAATGTAACTGTTTCATTTACATACACATCTGGTGTAGTACAACGAACATAACATTTTCCTGGCTCTGGGTTTTCTGGCAAATCTTGAGCCAATGTCACGGATGCAGTCATTACTGCAAAAAGAAATAAAATTTTTTTCATAATGGTAATAGTGTTTATTAATGTTAAAAATTATAGTTGCGCGAATTTACCTCTAACAAGAAAAAATTGCATCAGCCAGTAGCTAAAAATACCATACTAATCGATGAACTACTCAAAACAATCGATGAAACACGTGTTTCATTTAGAAAAAGTTAACATTTTACTTATTCCGCACAAATTTGTCTTTGAATAAAAAACAATCTAACTTTAAGAGAATTAATTACCTTAACTATGATTTCTATAAATAAAGGCAGTGACAATAACTATTGTTTTAAATTAAAAGCTCCAAATGGAAAGATATTATTAACCAGTATTTCTTTTCCGGATAAAACTGAAGCCTCTAAAACTGTGAAATATTTACACACAAATCCTCCAAAAGAATTATCTTTTGAAAGAAAAACAAATTTTGAAGGAAAGTTTCTTTATAATGTTAAAAACAAACAAGGCTTCCTAATTGGTTATAGCCCGTTATATTCTTCTGAAGCTGGGCTAGAGAATGGCATTTCTAATTTAAAAAAGAGGATTTATCTTCTTTCTAAAACAGATTCACTTTAGCGCTAATAGAATAGACAAAAAATTATCATGTTGCTCTTGAGTGTAATCTAAATGCGTAACCACCCTTAGCTTACCTTGCCCCATTCCTATTAAAAGCACTCCTTGTTCTGAAAGTTGATTGATAAATTCTTTTTCAGATTTATATCTTTCATCAATTTCAAAAATTACAATATTTGTTTCAATAGGCTCTACTTTCTGGACAAAAGGCAATTGCAGTAACAACTCTCCTATTTGCTTAGCTTTATCATGATCTTCTTTTAATCTATTTACATGATTATCTAATGCATAAATACCTGCTGCAGCTAAGTACCCAGCCTGCCTCATTCCTCCACCAAATATTTTTCGAATTCGTAAAGCTTGGCTCATATCCTCTTTACTTCCTATTAAAACAGATCCCACTGGGCATCCTAAACCTTTACTTAAGCATACGCTTATAGTATTAAAACAATCTCCATACTGATCTGGTGTTTCTCCTTTAGCAACCAATGCATTCCATAACCTAGCACCATCTAAATGATACCTTAAATTATTCGTATTACAGACCTTTTTTATTTTTTGCAATTCAGCAAAATTCCAACATGCTCCTCCTCCCTTATTTGTAGTATTTTCTATACTAACCAATGTTGTAAGCGGGCTATGGTAAAAATCTGGTGGATTTATCGCCTCTATTACTTGATTCGCTGTTACCATTCCTCTCTCCCCATCTAATAACTTACAACTTACCCCGCTATTAAAACTAACACCACCACCTTCATAGTTATAAATATGGGAATATTTATCGCAGATTAATTGGTCTCCAGGATTCGTATGCAATTTTATCGCTGTTTGGTTTGCCATAGTACCACTAGGAAAATATAACGCTGCTTCTTTTCCAAACATATCCGCAACCTTATTTTCTAATGCATTTACAGTGGGATCTTCTTTAAAAACATCATCTCCCACTTCTGCTTGCATCATAGCCGCCAACATTCCTTTTGTTGGCTTAGTTACCGTATCGCTTATTAAATTTATTTTCAAAATATATTTCCTTTTATTAATTCATACAATCCATCCCTATAGGAGACCCATCTGGTATTTTAGGCGATTTAAGCACTTTAAAATCCTCTGAATTTTCTTTAAACTGATTAATTCTACGATACATTTCTAAAGAGTTTACATCCCTTTTCTCCTGAAACATTCCCTGCAGTTCATTTAGTTTTAAATAAGCTACTGCGTTTACTTGGGCATGGGCTTCTTTATCTACCGCTAATTGCATTATATAATTAAGAACCCTATAATTAATACTATTCTGTACTTCTTTAAAATAAGCATCTTTATGTTCTTTCTTAAACGTATTATTAATTACAGATACTAAAACATCATTTAACCCAAGATTATCTGGATGTATAGCTTTTTGTTGAATTAATCTAGATGCTCTCTCTGAATGCAATAGGTATGTAAGAGTCATATTAGAAGCTGTTTCGGCAGCAGAAAGTGCATCAAAAGAAACTCCTGTTCTACCTTTTAGCGATTCTCTTGATCTTCCGTAACCAATAGCTCTCGGCGGAAACAAAGACAATTTACTTTCAGGAATAGCTATTACACTTGCGTCTAGCGTTTTAAGAATACTATTTAAAGCTTTTATTTGTTCTTTTTTAGATATAGTTTTTACCGTAAACTGCCCATCTCCTTTAACCGCATAATTATAATCTAAACCGCCTATAACCTTAGAAACAGCTTCGGTTTGGTACCTATGAAAAAAGTATAAAGGAGCAAAAACATCTTCTAAAGTAGCATACGCTTCTCCTGTTTTAATATTATCTACAGAAAATTGACCTATCCCAAGAGCTCTTATTTTTAGCATTTGCTCTAATTCATCGGACACATTTTTTCCATTATCCCACAAATGGGCTAAAGCATGTGCACCTCCTGCTGGTCTAGCATCTTGATCCGATATATAACGCAGCCCTTTATCTTGAGCCGTTTTTAATATTTTATCTAAACTCTCTTTTTCTTTATTTTCTTGTAAAAATTCGGAATAAGAATAAGCTATTGTCACTTTATCCCATTCCCCAATCCCTGTAGTATATGCTTTAGAAAAATCAATTTCATTTCCTTTTATGGAGAATTGAGGATGAGGATAATCCATAACAGAAGTTCTACCTATGGTACTAGCCGAAAAATTATGAGTAAACCCTAGAGTATGACCAATCTCATGTGCCGAAAGCTGGCGAATTCTTGCAAGAGCCAAATCTAACATTGGCTGGTAATTATCATCTCTTTCTGCAAAAGGCTTATTCATTAATGCTTGTGCTATTAAAAAATCTTGTCGAATACGTAAACTCCCTAAGCTTACATGCCCTTTTATAATTTCTCCTGTACGTGGGTCTGTAATACTACTACCATAACTCCACCCTCTTGTAGAACGATGCACCCATTGAATAACATTATACCTAACATCCATTGGGTCTGCGTCATCTGGCAACATTTTTAACTGAAAAGCATCTTTATAACCTATAGATTCAAAAGCTTCATTCCACCATCTTCCTCCTTCTAACAAGGCAGAACGGACTGGCTCTGGCGTTCCATTATCTAAGTAATAAATTATAGGTTCTACGGCCTCACTTATCGCTGCTCCTTTATTCTTTTTCTCTAATCTATGTCTGGTTATATACTTTTTTAAAATAGACTCCTGTACCGGAGTTGCATAATCATAATACGAAAAAGGATAAGACCCACTTCTTGGGTCAAATACACGTTTTTTATACTTAGTATCTGGCAAAGCTATAAAAGAATGATGCTGAGATACTGTAATTATATTAGCATTAGGAGCTACAGAACGAATGTAACCTCCCTTGGCTTGGCCCGTGAAAGTTAAAATAGCATCAAACTCTATATTTTTAGGAAAAGCTTTTGTCCGTTGCATATCAAAAGCACTTTTAGAAAGGTCTAAACTATAATTTCCCTGCTCTAATCTCTTAAGTTGCTCTTTTACTCCATGCGTATCCTGCATTAAAAAATTAGTAATATCAATTATATAAGCGCCTTTTTTCTCTTCCTCAATTTTAAAACCATAAAGTACCGATTTAGCAAAAGCTTGCTCTACCGATTTTTTTTCTAAAACATTATCCGTTAAAGCTCTAAATTTTAAATTTGGTTGTATCAAAAGTAATTTATTACCTGCTTTTTTAAAATAGACAACCTGCTCATTTCCTAACTGCCCTCTATCCAAGCCTATATCATTACTACCTATTCCACTGCTTAAAGAATATACATAAAGAAATTCCTTATTAAGCTCTGTAACCTCTAGATAAATTTTGTCTTTTTTATCATCATATAAAAAATGGAATAATCCTTCATATTTTTTTAATTCTTTATTTTTATCTGAAAATTGAGCTATACCATTAAAAGAAAGGAATAAAACAACACTTAATAAATAAAATTTTTTCATATCGCTATATATTGATTTCCTAAAAATATAGAAAATAGATTGCACAACCATAGTTATATTCTATTTTTGTTTCAAATTAAATTACAATGATAACTACAGACCATTACACAGGTCTATTTGATCGCCTTGGTGCGTTAAGGAGGTATCTTTGACGTTGATGCCAAACGTATTGAAATAGAAAACGAGCAAGAAAAAACCTTAGCTCCAGATTTTTGGGATAATGCACAAAAAGCCCAAGAACATATGAAGTTTATTCAATCTAAAAAACAATGGGTAGACGATTATGTATCCTCGGAAAATTTAGTGAATGACTTAGAGATTCTTTTAGAATTTTTAAAAGAAGGTGATGTCTCCGAAGAAGAGGTCGATATTCACTACCAAAAAACAGTAGATTCTATTGAAAATTTAGAATTTAAAAACATGCTTTCGGAAGAGGGTGATGAACTCACTGCTGTGTTACAAATAACTGCTGGTGCTGGTGGCACTGAAAGTTGCGATTGGGCTGCCATGCTTATGCGTATGTATATGATGTGGAGTGAAAAAAATGGATACAAAGTAAAAGAACTCAACTATCAAGAAGGAGATGTTGCTGGTATAAAAACAGTAACCTTAGAAATTGGTGGCGAGTTTGCTTTTGGTTGGTTAAAAGGCGAAAATGGGGTACATAGATTGGTACGCATCTCTCCTTTTGATAGTAATGCTAAAAGACATACTTCGTTCGCCTCTGTATATGTGTACCCTCTTGTGGATGACAGTATTGAAATTGCTATAAACCCTGCAGATGTAGAAATTACAACTGCAAGATCTAGTGGTGCTGGAGGGCAGAATGTTAATAAAGTAGAAACCAAAGTGCAACTTACCCATAAGCCCAGTGGCATACAAATTTCTTGTTCGGACTCTAGAAGCCAGCATGAAAATAGAGCTACCGCTTTAAAAATGCTTAAATCGCAATTATATGAAATAGAATTGCGTAAAAAGATGGAAGCTCGCCAAGTAATAGAATCTGGTAAAATGAAGATTGAATGGGGCTCTCAAATCCGAAACTATGTTATGCACCCGTACAAATTAGTAAAAGATGTGCGTACAGCTAAAGAAACAGGAAATGTAGACGCAGTTATGAATGGTGAAATTGGGCAGTTCCTTAAAGCCTATTTAATGATGATGGGGCAAAAAGAAGAATAAAACGATTAATCATGATAAAAATATACCACAACCCAAGATGCAGCAAATCTAGACAAGGATTGCAAATTCTAGAAGATTCTGGAAAAGAATTTAAAATAATTAAATATTTAGAAGAAATACCATCTAAAGAAGAACTCCAAGATATTATTTCTAGCTTAGGTATTACACCCTTACAGCTAATCCGAAAAAATGAAGCTATTTGGAAAGAACAATACAAAGGCAAAACATTATCTAATGATGCTATCATTGAAGCCATGTTAGCTCACCCTAAACTTATAGAACGTCCTATTTTAATTAAAGGTAACAAAGCTTTATTAGGACGCCCACCAGAGAATATCCCAAATTTTATTAACGATTAATTGTCATTGTTTTACACATAAACCTCTGATTACAAAATGCACTAATTAATTGGTACATTTATTGTTTATAGAGACATAGACACCCCTTAAAGAGAATTAACACAACATTAACAAATCGTCGTTAAACCTCTTTCAAAATTTATAATCTAAAAAACAACTTAGTATGAAAGTTAATTTAAAATGCTTTTTAGCTCTAGCAACCATCCTTTTATTAGGAGGTGAATTACAAGCACAATACGGCTACGGTGGTCGTGGCGGTGGCGGTTATGGCTACGGAAGAGGCGGCGGCGGTTATGGTAGGCAACGAAACAGCATACCACAAGCTGAAACTCCTCCAAAAAAGGAAGACCCAAAAACTGCTACAGAAATAGTAGATAATGAAATGCCCAATATCACAGAAGCCCTAGAGTTAAATGAGTTCGAGACAGCCGTATTAAGTTCGGTACTTAAAAAATACCTGCAACAACGTATTGAAATGCAAATATTAGAATTAACTCCCGAACAAATGCGGGAAGGAATGGAAAAGATAACTAAGAACCAAGATGATGAACTTAAAGCAGGTTTACCGATTGAAAAATATGATGCTTTTGTAGCTATGCAAAAAAAAGGAATAGCAAAAACAAAAAAAGAAACCAAGAAGAAGAAAAAAAAGAAACGAAAAACTAAAGATTAATATGAAAAAAACTATTCTGTTACTGTTTGTTACGATTACTTTTTATACAAATGCACAAAGACCTGGGGCAAGTAAAGTAAAACGAAACCTAATTAAATTAACAGGACTAGTTTTAGACAAAGACAATAACCTTCCTTTAGAATATGCTACTATAATTCTTCAAAATGTTAACAATCCAAAAAAAGTTACAGGAGGAATAACGAATGAGCAAGGAAAGTTTTCCGTACAAGTCCCTAGTGGAAAATATACTATTAAAATAGAATACCTATCGTACAAAACTATAACCTTAGAAGACCAATTACTCAGAATATCTAAGGACATTGGCACTATTAAACTATTACCAGACCTAGAGCAATTAGACGGTGTAGAAGTTATAGGTGAAAGAACTACCGTAGAATTACGTCTAGATAAAAAAGTGTATAATGTTGGCTCTGATCTAACAGTAAAAGGGGGCTCTGTAACTGATGTTTTAGATAATGTCCCATCGGTAACTGTAGATGAAGAAGGAGCTATTAGCCTAAGAGGTAATGAAAGTGTTCGTATCCTTATTAATGGAAAACCTTCTGCCCTATCTGGTTTAAGTACAGAAGCACTACAACAACTACCCGCAGATGCTATAGAAAAGGTAGAGGTAATTACAAACCCATCTGCTCGTTATGACGCTGAAGGAACTGCTGGAATATTAAACATTATTTTAAAACAAAGCAAAACCACTGGTTTAAATGGATCCTTTACAGCATATACAGGGTATCCTAAAAAAAATGGCCTATCCCTTAATTTAAATCTTAGAAAGGAAAATTTTAATATTTTCACAAATGCATCCTACTACTACAAGGATAGTCCTGGAAATGCTCTCTTTCAACAAGAAAATTTTACAGACCTAGGAGCAACAAATAGCTATCAAGATGAATACAGAAAATACCAAAGGCAGCAAGATGGGTTTAACACCAATATTGGCTTTGAATTTTTTATAGATTCTACAAGCAGCATAACCAATTCATTAGTATATAAAAAATCGGATGGTAAGAACTTTGTAGATATTAACTTTTTTAATTTTGATGCGAATAAAAACCCTACAATACAGAGAAATAGATATACTAATGAAACTGAAAATGATGAAGATGTACAATACTCTCTAAATTATCAGAAAAAATTTAATAATAAAGGGCATGAGCTAACTTTCGATTACCAATACTCCTCTGGAAATGAAATTGAAAACTCTATCATTAATGAAACAATATTAAACGACAACTCTGCTTTAGATACAGAGCAGACTATTAATGATGAGACTCAAAAAAATCAATTAATACAAATAGATTATGTGCTTCCCTTCGGAAAAAACAGCAACTCGCAATTAGAATTAGGCTATCGCGGAATTTTTAATAAATTTAATACCGATTTTAATTTTGGAATTCTTGACGAAACTAGATTTATTAACGATACGGATTATAGTAATGAGTTAAATTATAAAGAATACCTAAATGCTGCCTATATGCAATTAGGTACTAAGTTTAATAAATTTAATATCCTTAGCGGAATCCGCATGGAATCTTCTGATATTGGTATTGAATTAGTAAATACTAATGAAATAACTAACAAGAACTATGTAGATTGGTTTCCTTCTTTATTTTTAGGGTATGGGTTTTCAGAAAAAGAACAGCTTACTCTAAGTTATAGTCGAAGATTACGAAGACCTCGTTCTTGGTTCATAAACCCATTTCCTTCTAGATCTAGTAATACTAACCTATTTCAAGGAAATCCAGATTTAGACCCTACTTATACAAATGCTTTTGATTTTGGATACTTAAAAAGATGGGATAAAATTAGTTTTACCACTTCTGCTTATTATAATAGGTCCACTGGGGTTTTTGCTTTTATTACACAAGAAAGAGGGGATTTTGTAGAAATCCAAAATCCTGATGATGTAGCCAATCCTATTTTAGTGCCAGTACAAGTGCGCACACCAATAAATTTAGCGACAGATACACGCTATGGAATGGAGCTCACCACCACATATAATCCATTAAGAGGATGGAGGATTAATTGGAATGTAAATTTGTTTAAACAAATTGGAGAAGGAAACTACTCCTATATAAATTTTCAAAACCAAACTATAACCCAAAATTTTGATTCTAATAACTTAGCATGGTTTACCCGCCTAAGTGCTAAAATTCCATTACCCTTTAAAATAGATTTACAAACTAATGTATTCTACCGAGGTCCAAAATCTAATACTCAAACAGACTATAAAGGAGTATTAAGTACCAGTCTAGGGCTTAGCAAAGATGTTATTAAAGACAAAGCTTCTTTATCTTTAAATGTAAGCGACTTATTTAATTCTCGCAAAAGAATATCGGAGTCTAAAACAACAAATATATTTACTTATAGTGAGTTTCAAAGAAGAGAAAGGCAAATAACACTTTCGTTTAGTTATAGATTTAATCCACAAAATTTAAAACAAAAAGAACGAAGAGAAAGAAATAATGATGATAGCTTCGATATCGAAGGGTAATTTTAAATAGAAGCATAAAAAAAAGGAAGCCAATTGGCTTCCTTTTTTTTATGCTTCTTCGCGAGCAGCTCGTTTAGCTTCGCGTCTTTCTTTTAATAATTCTTTAATGTTACCAAATAACCAATAAGGCACTACGAAAGTTAATAAAAAAATCATTAACCAAAATCCTATTGTTAAGATGGTTAAAAATGATAAGAATCCTAAATATTGGTCAAAGTCAAACATGGTATATAATTTTAACAAAGCAAAGATACTTTTAAAAACATTAAAACTGCAAATCAAATCGAAAAAAAATAAAGGCTAGACTTCCATATTTTTAGACGACGTAAGAAATTGAAAGAAAAAAAACACCTAAAATTTAAAAAATAGGATTAAAATCATAACTTCTTCTAAGAAAAAATTTACCAATACACCTATAAACATAAAACCTACTTTTATAACAATAACAGCTATAATTCCGCACCAAAATAAGTGGAAATAAATGCGTAATAACCTACCTTTGATATAAACAAAATCTTTTTAAAAATGAGCTTTAGAATAGAGAAAGACACTATGGGAGAAGTTAAAGTCCCTAGTGATAAGTATTGGGGAGCGCAAACAGAACGCTCCAGAAATAATTTTAAAATAGGTCCATCTGCATCTATGCCTTTGGATATTGTTTATGGCTTTGCTTACTTAAAAAAGGCTGCTGCTTATGCCAATCATGATTTAGGTGTTTTAGCTGTTGAAAAAAGAGACTTAATAGCAAAAGTTTGTGATGAAATCTTAACAGGAATGCATGATGATCAATTTCCTTTGGTTATATGGCAAACAGGTTCTGGTACTCAAAGTAACATGAATGTAAATGAGGTTGTCGCTAACCGTGCACACGAAATTGCTGGAAAAAAAATAGGAGAAGGAGAAAAAACTATTCAACCAAACGATGACGTAAACAAGTCTCAATCTTCTAACGATACATTCCCAACAGGCATGCACATTGCTGCCTATAAAAAAATTGTAGAAACTACTATTCCTGGCGTAACTCAGCTAAGAGATACTTTTGCAAAAAAAGTAAAAGAATTTAATAATGTGGTAAAAATAGGTAGAACCCACTTAATGGATGCTACTCCCCTAACCCTAGGTCAAGAGTTCTCTGGTTACGTTTCTCAATTAGACCACGGCATAAAGGCTTTAAAAAACACTTTAAGCCATTTAAGTGAACTAGCTCTGGGTGGCACAGCAGTAGGAACAGGACTAAACACTCCAAAGGGGTACGATGTTTTAGTTGCTAAATATATTGCTGAGTTTTCTGAATTACCATTCATAACTGCTGAAAATAAATTTGAGGCACTTGCTGCTCATGATGCAATAGTAGAAAGTCATGGTGCTTTAAAGCAATTAGCGGTTTCATTAAACAAAATAGCTAATGATATTAGAATGATGGCTTCTGGTCCGCGCTCAGGTATCGGAGAAATTATCATCCCTGCTAATGAGCCCGGAAGTTCTATTATGCCCGGTAAAGTGAACCCAACGCAGTGTGAAGCTCTTACCATGGTTTGTGCGCAAATAATGGGTAATGATGTTGCAATATCTGTGGGAGGAACACAAGGACATTATGAGTTAAATGTTTTTAAACCGATGATGGCTTCTAATATCTTACAATCTGCACAACTTCTTGGAGATGCTTGTGTAAGTTTTGATGTTAATTGTGCCGCTGGTATAGAGCCAAACCATGCTGTAATTAAAGAACTACTAAACAATTCTTTAATGCTTGTTACTGCTTTAAATACTAAAATTGGATACTATAAAGCTGCTGAAATAGCAAATACTGCTCATAAAAACGGTACTACTCTAAAAGAAGAAGCTGTTAATCTAGGATATGTTACTGCTGAAGATTACGATGACTGGGTTAAACCAGAAGAAATGGTTGGTAGTCTTAACTAAGTTATAGAAAACCTTGCATAAAAAAAGAGCCAATCAAAAACGATTGGCTCTTTCGTATTAATGGATAGTGTGTACTATTTTAAAGTGAACTTAGAAGTTCCCAATAACTTTAATTTATCATCATAAACATTTACCATATAATTTCCTTTTTGGAAATCACCAAATGGCTTACCAATATAATCACAAACATCTAAAGACTTGTTTTCATAATAGAAGCTAGTTGCTTTGCTATAAGTAACAGAAGCACCAGTATCATTAGTTTTAGAATAACTCTCTCCTAGAACATTTCCTTGAGGATCTAACACCTCTACAAAAAATTCTCTATCACCAGCTCCAGCAATTACATTATCAGCTACTGTAAAACAGATTTTAAATTTATCCGTTCTACCTGCTCTAGAAGTTGAAACTAACTTACCGCT
>NZ_JADGES010000047.1 GCF_016744255.1 Maribacter sp. | reverse complement strand
AGGTAAGACCTTCATCTAAAAATAGTATTTTTGAAATATCAAAAAAAAAAGTATTTAAAAATGGCAGATTTATCACAGCAAGAATGGGAAGAACAACTAACGAAAGATGCTAACGCTTTTGTTTTAGATGTAAGAACCTCAGATGAAGTGGAAGAAGGATATATTCCTAATTCTACAAATATTGATATTTATTTAGGTCAGGATTTTTTGACAGAAATAGAAAAATTAGATAAGACAAAGAATTTTTATGTATACTGCCGTTCTGGTAACCGTAGTGGGCAAGCTTGTGCAATTATGAATAGTATTGGAATTGAAAATGCTTATAATTTAGTAGGTGGTTTTATGAATTGGGAAGGTGAAGTTGCAGAGTAAGTAAAATAGATTTAGTAAATTAAACCCACTTTTAAGTGGGTTTTTTCATTTCTAACTCTTAGGTATTTTATTATAGATTAATGCGCGAAGACTTATTACATTTTATTTGGAAGCATAAAAAGTTACCTAATATAGGTTTAAAAACAACAGATGGGGTGCCCATTTCTATTGTGAAAATAGGCCAGCATAATCACCAATCAGGGCCAGATTTCTTTAATTCGCATATCCGTATGGAAGAGCAATTATGGGTGGGTAATGTAGAGATTCATATTAAATCCTCCGATTGGTATGTGCATAATCATGAAGTAGACAACAATTATAA
Organism: Maribacter sp.; assembly: GCF_016744255.1. Lineage (GTDB taxonomy): Bacteria > Bacteroidota > Bacteroidia > Flavobacteriales > Flavobacteriaceae > Maribacter_B. The sequence goes on along the minus strand of NZ_JADGES010000047.1, from coordinate 25,359 downwards.
TTCCGTAATTCTGCATGTTGTTTGGGAAGATGATGCTGCAGTTTTTAGAAGCGACAATTCCAAAATACCTACGCTAGAGTTAAAATCCTATATAGAGAAAGATTTTTTAAAAAAACACGAAGCCTTATTTAATAGCGCAGATATTACCTTTGTTAACTGTGAAAGGAATATTAAAACAATGGATAGTTTTGTGGTTCTAAATTGGCTAGAGCGTTTATTTTTTGAACGTTTAGAACAAAAGACAGAAATTATAAAAGAACTATTGCTAAAATCTAACAACGATTGGGAGTATGTACTTTTTATTATGCTCTTAAAGAATTTTGGATTAAAAATTAATGGAGACTCTTTTTTTAGTTTACAGTCGGCATTGAATCCATCTATTGTTTCAAAACTTAAGAATAATGGGTTTCAGTTAGAAAGTGCTCTTTATGGCTTATCAGGAATTTTGAAAGGAGAGGAGTGTTTAGACAGTTATTATATTAGGTTACATAAAGAATATCAATTTTTAAAAAATAAATTTAGTCTTACGGAGGAAGGGATAATTAATCCTAAATTTTTTAAATTAAGACCGCCTAATTTTCCTACCATAAGGTTATCTCAATTTTCTAATTTATATAGCGTACATCAAAATTTATTCTCCAAATTAATAGGCGAAACATCTTTAAAGGATTTACGTGCTATTTTTAAGGTAAATGCTAGTGAGTATTGGGATACGCATTTTACTTTTGGTAAGGAATCTAAAAAAAATAAGAAAAGGATTACTAATAAGTTTGTAGATTTAATTATAATAAATACGATACTTCCTTTTAAATTTTATTACACCAAAAGTTTAGGAAAAGACATAGATGAAGAGTTACTTAAAATTATTTCTGAAATCGCTACAGAAGATAATTCTACTATAAATAATTTTAAAAAGATTGGTATTTATTCTTTATCCGCAAAAGATAGCCAGGCTTTATTACAATTGTATAATAATTACTGCACTAAAAATAAATGTCTGCAATGTGCTATTGGGGCTAGTTTATTAAAAGTAAATACCTAATTTTAGACCATGAATTTTTTCTATAAAATTTTATATTATTTTCAAAAGAGAGGGTTTGAGGTTTGTGGGCGTATTGCTGATCGATTGGGAATAAGAGCAAGAGTAGTTCGCACTTCCTTTATATACTTAACTTTTGTTACCCTAGGTTTTGGATTTGCACTATACTTATTTGTTGCTTTTTGGTTGAAAATAAAAGATTTAGTGCACACCAAAAGAACCTCCGTTTTTGATTTATGACTATGGCAAAACTATTTAGAACAAGATTTTATGTAGCAATAGGGCTAATGCTGTTCGTGCTGTTATTTGGAGTGTTGGGCTACCGAGTAATTTGCGATTATTCATGGGTAGATGCCATGTATATGACTATTATAACGGTTACAACCGTTGGTTTTTCGGAGGTGCAACCTATGGATACGGAAGGAAAATTATTTACGGTAGTTTTAATAATATCTAGTGTTTTTATTTTTGCTTTTGCTATTTCTGTAATTACAGAATATATTTTGAGTAGGAATTCCATGCAACTATTAAAAAAGAAGAAAGTGAAAAATACGATTGGAAAATTGTCAAACCATGTTATAGTATGTGGTTACGGTAGAAACGGAATGCAAGCTGCAGCAAGATTAAAAGCGTATAAAAGGTCTTTTGTTGTTGTAGAGAGGAATAAAGAAATAATAGAAAAATTTGAAGAAGAAATTCTATTTGTAGAGGGAGATGCTAATGAAGATGAGGTTTTAATAGAGGCGGGTATTGATAGAGCACAATATTTAATAGCGACACTGCCAGATGATGCATCGAACCTGTTCGTAGTCCTTTCTGCTAGGCAAATAAATAAAGATTTGTTTATAGTTAGTAGGGCTTCTTTAGTTACATCACAAAAGAAGCTACAACTAGCAGGTGCAGACCAAGTAATTATGCCCGATAAAATTGGAGGAGACCATATGGCTTCGTTAGTCGTTATGCCAGATTTAATAACTTTTATGGATAAGCTCTCTATAGAAGGGGAGCATACTACAAATTTAGAAGAAGTGGCTATCGAAGATTTTGCGGATCAAGTAGACTGTAATTCTCTTCGAGATTTAGATTTACGTAGAAAAACAGGCTGCACAATAATTGGCTATATAGCTCCAGATGGAGAATATATTATTAACCCTGAAGCAGACATGAAATTGCAGCCTAAAAGTAAAGTGATTGTTTTGGGGAGGCCAGAACAAATTAAAAAATTGAATAAAATGTTCCATATAGAATAAGATTATTTTACCTATATATTTGATAACGGGCATTATTTTTTAGATATTGCTTGCTGACTAACTAATTTAATAAATACAACTTTAATATTATGAAGTATAAACTTCTAGCATTTTTCGCATTATTTACACCTTTATTATCCATGGCACAAGAGGTCGGCTTAGATCAGCAAATAGATCAGGCTTTTAGGCCAGTTGCAGATTTTTTTACAGCAGTTATTTTCTTCCCTGTATTTGGTATTCCTTTCATTTTAATATTGTTGGTATTTAGTGCTTTGTTTTTTACTTTATATTTTGGTTTTCCTAATATTAGGTTTTTTGCAAAAGCAATAAACGTGGTAAGGGGTAAATATGATGAGGTGGATCACCATGGTGTCGAGAAATCGGACGTTAACATTGTTGATGGTGATATTGTGGATACTATAGAAGATGAAAGTAGAGAAGGGGAAGTAACACATTTTCAAGCTTTGGCGACAGCAGTTTCTGGAACTGTGGGGAATGGTAATATTGCGGGTGTTGCATTGGCAATTGCTTTAGGAGGACCAGGGGCAACTTTTTGGATGGTTATTTGTGGGCTTTTAGGAATGTCTTCTAAATTTGTAGAATGTACCTTAGGGGTTCAGTATAGAGATGTTGGTGAAGATGGTACTGTTTACGGAGGTCCAATGTACTATTTAAGTAAAGGGTTAAAAGAAAAAGGTTTTGCTGTTTTAGGTAAAATAGTAGCAGTAATTTTTGCTGTCTTTTGTATCGGAGGTTCCTTTGGTGGTGGTAATGCTGCACAATCCAATCAGGCTACTATTGTTATAAAAGAATTAATGGGGTTAACCAGCACTAGCGCTGGTGCAATTATCGGTGTTATTTTAGCAATACTAGTAGGTATTATAATAATAGGTGGAATTAAAAGAATAGCCCAGGTAACAGAAAAAGTGGTGCCTTTTATGGCTGTCATGTATGTAATAGCCTGTTTGTATATTATTCTTAGTAATTTTTCTTTAATAGATGATGCGTTTTCATTGATATTTAAAGAAGCATTCAATCCGACAGCAATCGGAGTTGGTACTTTAATAGGTGTCTTATTAGTAGGTTTTAAGAGAGCGGCTTTTTCTAATGAAGCTGGTGCAGGTTCTGCATCTATTGCGCATTCTGCGGTTAAGACAAAGTATTCTGCATCGGAAGGTTTGGTAGCCTTGTTAGAGCCTTTTATAGATACGGTTGTAATTTGTACAATGACCGCCTTGGTAATCATTATTTTTAATTTTGGAGGAGCTTTTGAGTATGGTGGCGAAGGTTCTGTTATGATAGATGGTGTTTCGTATGAAGGAGCGGGGATTACTTCTATCGCCTTTGCACAGTACATTCCTTATTCTAATGTGTTTTTAACGATTGCAGTGGTTTTATTCGCTGTATCTACTATGATATCTTGGTCTTACTATGGCTTACAGTCTTGGAAATTTTTATTCGGTAGAGGTAAAACAGCCGATATGGTATATAAATTGTTATTTTTAACTTTTATTATCATTGGAGCTGCAGCAAGTATGAAATCTATTTGGGCTTTCTCAGATGCTATGATTTTTGCAATGGTATTCCCTAATATGGTAGGTTTGTTCTTTTTGTTTCCTGTTGTTAAAAAAGAATTAGATAGATATTTAAGAGCTATTAAAGAAGCTAAATTGTAATAAAAATATCTTTTGAAAAATTTTAAATCCCACTTTGAATTCTCTAGACAAGAACGAAGTGGGATATTTTATTTACTGTTGTTAATAACAGTTCTTCAATTGGGTTATTATCTGTATGGTAGATTATCTAGCAACGAGGAAGACGGATTTATTCTTAATACAGAAGAGCAGGCCAAGGTTGATGCCTTAAAAACTAAAAATGCTCTTGTTGAGGAGAAAAAAATCTATCCGTTTAATCCTAATTTTATAAGTGATTATAAAGGGTACACTTTAGGCATGTCCGTTCCTGAAATAGATAGGTTACATGCATTTAGAGATAAGAAGCGTTTTGTGAATTCGGCAAAAGAGTTTCAAGAAGTAACTAAAGTGTCAGATTCTTTACTGCACATTCTTAGACCTTATTTTAAATTTCCGGAATGGAAAAAGAAAAAGAATAAGCAAAATAAGTATAGGGATATAGAAATATTTCCGGTTAAAGATTTAAATGACTGTACTGTTGAGGAGTTGCAGTCTGTCTCCGGAATAGGGGAAACCCTCTCCAAAAGAATAGTAAAATTTAGAAATGCTTTGGGTGGTTTTTTAATAGACAAGCAATTGTTTGATGTTTATGGCTTAAAGCCAGATGTTGCAGAAAGGGTTCTGAAACAGTATAAAGTGATAAAGGTTCCCGAAATTAAAAAAATTAATATAAATACAGCAACGCCTTCAGAACTGTCAAAATTATTATATATTCAAAAAAAGGTTGCTTTTGAGGTTGTAAATTACAGAAATCTCAACGATTCCATCACTTCTTTTGATGAATTGTCAAATATTAAAAATTTCCCATTTAAAAAAATTGATAAAATTAAGTTATATTTGAAGCTTAAATAACGTATTTCAGGGATAGCAAAATTTAGCATGGATAAAAGATATTTTAGTGAAGAACATAACTTGTTTCGTGAGAGTTTAAAAAATTTCTTAAAAAAAGAGGTGGTGCCACATGTAGATAAGTGGGAAAAAGACGGTGCTATCGAGCGTTTTATTTGGAAGAAATTTGGGGATATGGGTTATTTAGGTTTAACCTATCCTGTAAAATATGGTGGCCTTGAGCTAGATTTGTTTTATACAGTAATTTTGCTTGAAGAACTTCAAAAAGTAAATTCTCTTGGTTTCGCAGCCGCTATTTGGGCTCATATGTATTTGGCTATGACGCATCTAAATAAAGAAGGAGATGAGCGCATAAAAGAAGAATATCTTGCTCCAAGTATAGCTGGGGATAAAATAGGTTGTTTGTGTATTTCGGAGCCTTTTGCAGGATCCGATGTTTCTGGTATGAGGACTACCGCTATTAAAGAAGGAGATTACTATGTGTTAAATGGGTCCAAAACATTTATTACTAATGGTGTTTTGAGTGATTATTTAGTAGTTACAGCTAAAACAGCTCCAGAATTAGGAAATAAGGGTATTAGTGTCTTTGTTGTAGATAGAGAAACCTCAGGAGTTAGTGCTGTTAAATTAGATAAATTAGGATGGCGTGCTTCGGATACGGGTGAAATAGCGTTTGATAATGTAAAAATACCAGTTGAAAATTTAATGGGTGAAGAAGGGAAAGGTTTTCCTTATATTATGCAGCACTTTGCCTTGGAAAGATTAATAATGGGTATTAATGCGCATGCAAGAGCAGAATACGCTTTAGATTATGCAATAGATTATATGTCGGAGCGAACAGCTTTTGGTAAACAGATTAATCAATACCAGGCATTAAGGCATAAGATAGCAGAAAGATCGGCAGAGATGACAATGTGTAAAGAGTTTAATTATTCAGTAACACAAAGGTTAAATAACGGTGAATATGTCGTAAAAGAAGCGACTATGTCTAAAATGCTTTCTACAAAAATGGCAGATGAAACAATTTATGATTGTTTGCAAATGTTAGGAGGGTATGGTTTTATGGAAGATTACCCTTTAGCGAGATTGTTTAGAGATAGTAGGTGTGGTCCTATTGGAGGAGGAACTTCAGAAATACTGAAAGAAATCTTGTCTAAAATTATTATAGATAAGAAAGACTACAAGCCAGCGGTAGAAGTTTAATTAAAATAATTTTCAATAAGGCTTGTCATGTGAATATAAATAGTATATTTGCAGCCTTAATCACAAAAGAGAGGAGGTAGTAGCATATGTTAATTATACCAATTAAAGAAGGAGAAAACATAGATAGAGCTTTAAAGCGTTTTAAGCGAAAGTTCGATAAAACCGGTACAATGCGCCAGTTGAGAAAGCGTCAGCAGTTCAACAAGCCATCTGTAACACGTAGAGCGCAAATACAAAAAGCGCAATACATACAAGGTTTAAGAGATCAAGAAGAAATTTAGATTAATTAATCTATTTCAATATTAAAAATCCTGCTATTAGCAGGATTTTTTTATGGAATTAAATTAAATTTTGTGCTAACTTTGAGAGTATGGTATTAGCTCCTTTTTTTGATTATCTTTTATTAGAAAAGAAGTATTCTAAGTACACAGTGCAAGCGTATAAAAAAGATATAGAGTCTTTTGTGGCTTTTTGTCTACAGGAATATAAAATTTCGGATATAGATAGAATAGAGTATACTTTAGTTAGGAGTTGGGTTGTTTCTTTGGTAGGAGAAGGTGTGGCAAACCGTACCGTTAATCGTAAAATGGCATCTTTAAAAGCGTACTATAAGTTTTTGTTGCGAATAGAAGCGATAGAGGTATCTCCTTTGGTGAAGCACAAGGCTTTAAAAGTTTCAAAAAAAATAGAAGTCCCTTTTTCTGAAGAAGAAATGGAAAAGGTTTTGTCGCAAATAGTGTATCCAAAAGGTTTTGAGGGGGTGAGAGATAAGTTAATGATAGACTTGTTGTATGCTACAGGAATGCGCAGAGCAGAGCTTATTCATTTAAAATGCAATAACGTAAGCTTGGAGACTCGCAGTTTAAAAGTGCTCGGAAAACGTAATAAGGAGCGTATAATGCCTATGCTGGAATCTACAGTAGAATTGTTTTTGCAGTATTTTAAGGAAAGAAAGGAGTTGTGTGTTATAAAAGATGAGGGTAATGTGTTTCTTTTAAAATCGGGCAATAAAATATATGAAACTCTTGTTTATAGAGTTATAAATGGGTATTTTAGTAAGGTATCTACTAAGGTAAAAAAGAGTCCGCATATACTTAGGCATACGTTTGCTACTCATATGCTCAATAAAGGGGCAGATTTAAATTCGGTAAAAGAGTTGTTGGGGCATTCTAGTTTAGCATCAACACAGGTTTATACTCATAACGGTATCGAAGTATTAAAGAAAGTACATGCTTCCGCTCATCCTAGAGGGCGTAAATTGTAAAATACATTGTTTAACTTTTAAAATAATATTCTATGAAAGTAAATACACAATCCGTGAATTTTAATGCGGAAGAAGGGTTAATTGAATTTGTTCAAAATAGGTTAGATAAGTTAGAAACCTTCTATGATAAAGTGATTAGTTCGGATGTGTTTTTGAAATTAGATAACAATAATTTGAAAGAAAATAAGATTGTAGAGATAAAATTGAATATACCTAAGGATAATTTTGTAGTAAAAAAGCAATGCAAGTCATTTGAAGAAGCTGTGGATTCTGCCTGTAATTCGCTGGAAAGAAGGCTAATAAAAAAGAAAGAAAAAATTAGAGCAAAATCTTGATGAATTTTTTTTTAATTTTTGTTTTGAATAAACAAAAAAACGTATACATTTGCAGTCCGTTAGAAATAGCGGACTTTTTTATAACAGAAAAAGTAAAAAGCCGATGTAGCTCAGCTGGCTAGAGCAGCTGATTTGTAATCAGCAGGTCGTGGGTTCGAGTCCCTCCATCGGCTCTTTAAAAAGTTCTTTAAATTATGGTTTTGGGGAGATACTCAAGCGGCCAACGAGGGCAGACTGTAAATCTGCTGACTACGTCTTCGCAGGTTCGAATCCTGCTCTCCCCACAAAAAATTTTAAAAAGTACTTTTAAAAGGTTACTTTTGCAGAGCTAAAATTTAGATAGCTTTAAAAAGATTGTTTAAAAATAGTTTTTTGAAATTTTGAAAATGTTGTAATTTTGCTTTCTGAAAATTAATTTCAAGAAGTAAATAAGCGGGAGTAGCTCAGTTGGTAGAGCGTCAGCCTTCCAAGCTGAATGTCGCCGGTTCGAACCCGGTCTCCCGCTCAAAACATAAAAAACAGAATCGACCTTGGGTTGCTTCTGTTTTTTCTGTAAATAAATTACACCTTTAATGAGCTTTGGTTGTTTAAGGTGTTAGGTTTAACACTTTACGCCGGTGTAGCTCAGGGGTAGAGCGTTTCCTTGGTAAGGAAGAGGTCACGAGTTCAAATCTCGTCATTGGCTCAATTTTGGCATAAATTTGTACACTAATATAAACTAAAGATTAAAATTCATTAAACATGGCAAAGGAAACTTTCGATCGTTCCAAACCGCACTTAAATATAGGTACTATTGGACACGTAGATCACGGTAAAACTACATTAACTGCTGCTATTACTACAGTTTTAGCAAATGCAGGTCTTTCTGAATTAAGAAGTTTCGATTCTATCGATAACGCTCCTGAGGAAAAAGAAAGAGGTATTACAATTAATACATCGCACGTAGAGTATTCTACTGCAAATCGTCACTACGCACACGTAGATTGTCCTGGTCACGCCGATTACGTGAAGAATATGGTAACTGGTGCTGCGCAAATGGATGGTGCTATATTGGTTGTTGCTGCTACAGATGGTCCAATGCCACAAACTCGTGAGCATATCTTGTTGGGTCGTCAGGTTGGTATTCCAAGAATGGTTGTATTCATGAATAAAGTGGATATGGTTGATGATGAAGAGCTTTTAGAGCTTGTTGAGATGGAGGTAAGAGAATTACTTTCTTTCTATGAGTATGATGGTGATAATGGACCTGTTGTTGCTGGTTCTGCTTTGGGTGCACTTAATGGTGAGCAAAAGTGGGTAGATACAGTAATGAAATTAATGGAAGAGGTTGATGCTTGGATCGAATTGCCAAAAAGAGATGTTGAAAAAGATTTCTTAATGCCAATTGAAGATGTTTTTACAATTACTGGTCGTGGAACTGTTGCTACAGGTCGTATTGAAACTGGTGTTGCAAACACAGGTGATGCTGTTGATATTATTGGTATGGGTGCTGAAAAATTAACTTCTACAGTTACTGGAGTTGAGATGTTCCGTAAGATATTAGATAGAGGTGAGGCAGGAGATAATGTTGGTATCTTATTAAGAGGTATTGAAAAATCTCAAATTAGTAGAGGTATGGTAATCTGTAAGCCAGGTTCTGTGACTCCACATGCTAAGTTTGAAGCTGAGGTTTATGTTCTTAAAAAAGAAGAAGGTGGTCGTCATACACCATTTCATAATAACTATCGTCCACAGTTTTACGTAAGAACTACGGATGTAACAGGTACTATTAATCTTCCTTCAGGGGTTGAGATGGTTATGCCTGGTGATAACCTTACTATTATTGTTGAGTTATTATCTCCAATTGCATTAAGCTTAGGTTTGCGTTTTGCAATTCGTGAAGGTGGTAGAACGGTAGGTGCTGGTCAGGTAACTAAGATTTTAGATTAAAATAATTTATAGTTTTTACATTATAAGGGTATCTGCCAATGGCAGATACCTTTCACTGTAAATACAAACGGGAGTAGCTCAGTTGGTAGAGCACTGGTCTCCAAAACCAGGTGTCGTGAGTTCGAGCCTCTCCTCCCGTGCGAAAGAAAAGGATAAATGTTCTGTTTCTTGTAAAATTGAAAAAAATAAACAACTATGTTAACTTATATAAAAGAATCTATAGAAGAGTTGAGAAATAATGTAACTCTTCCGCCGCGTTCAGAATCTTCGAATCTTATGGTTGTTGTTGCGGTATTCTCTATCTTATTTGCTTTGGCAACTTGGGGTGTGGATTCGGGTTTAAGTAAGTTGGTTCGTTTGTATTTTGATAACGTTTTAAATTAAGCTACGCTCATGTCTGAAGTATTGGAAAAGAAATGGTATGTTGTAAGAGCTGTTAGTGGTCAGGAACACAAAATAAAAGGATACATAGAAAGTGAAGTATCTCGTTTGGGTTTTTCAGATTATTTAGAGGATGTTTTGGTGCCTACTGAAAAAGTGGTTCAAATTAGAAAAGGAAAAAAAGTTAATAAGGAAAGGGTTTATTTCCCTGGATATATCATGATTAAAGCCAATTTGGGTGGAGAGATGATTCATATTATTAGGTCTATTACAAATGTTATTGGTTTTTTAGGGGAAACAAAAGGAGGGGATCCTGTTCCGTTAAGAAAAGCAGAGGTAAATAGAATGTTAGGTAAAGTGGATGAGTTAACTGTGAATACAGATAGTGTAGCTATACCTTTTGTTTTTGGAGAAACGGTAAAAGTAATAGATGGTCCTTTTAATGGATTTAACGGAACGGTTGAAAAAATTAATGAGGAAAAGCGTAAGCTTGAGGTAATGGTGAAAATTTTTGGAAGAAAAACACCATTAGAATTAAGTTATATGCAAGTAGAGAAAGTTTAGTATAATTTGTTACATATTTAAGAGTAGTATCGCTTCCATCGATACGCTTTCAATTTAATTTAAAACAATGGCAAAAGAAGTAGGTAAAGTAGTTAAGCTACAAGTTAGGGGAGGTGCTGCGAATCCGTCGCCACCGGTTGGACCCGCCTTAGGTGCTGCCGGTGTTAACATTATGGAGTTCTGTAAGCAGTTTAATGCTCGTACACAGGATAAACCAGGTAAAGTATTACCAGTTGTTATCACGGTATATAAAGACAAATCGTTTGATTTTGTTGTAAAAACACCACCAGCGGCAGTTCAGTTATTGGAAGCAGCTAAGATTAAAAAAGGATCTGGCGAACCTAACAGAGTAAAATCGGGTAATGTAACTTGGGACCAGGTTAAGGCAATAGCCGACGACAAGATGGTAGATTTAAATGCATTTACTGTAGAATCAGCAATGAGCATGATCGCAGGAACGGCAAGATCTATGGGTTTAAAAGTTGCAGGTAAAAGACCTTTTTAAAATCTTAAAAGCAATTAAATGGCAAAGTTAACAAAGAACCAAAAGGAGGCTCGTGCTAAAATAGAAAAAGATAAACTTTATTCTGTTGATGAGGCGTCTGCTTTAGTAAAAGAAATAACCAATACAAAATTTGATGCATCAATAGATTTAGCTGTTCGTTTGGGTGTGGATCCAAGAAAAGCAAATCAAATGGTTCGTGGGGTAGTAACACTTCCTCATGGAACAGGTAAAGATGTAAAAGTTTTGGCTTTGGTAACACCAGATAAAGAAGCAGAAGCTACAGCAGCTGGGGCGGATTATGTTGGTTTAGATGAGTATTTGGATAAAATTAAAAGCGGTTGGACAGATGTTGATGTAATCATCACAATGCCAAGCGTTATGGGTAAATTAGGTCCTTTAGGTCGTGTGTTAGGGCCAAGAGGTTTAATGCCGAATCCAAAAACAGGTACTGTAACAATGGATGTGGCTAAAGCAGTTACAGAAGTAAAAGCAGGTAAGATTGATTTTAAGGTGGATAAGACTGGTATCGTGCATGCTGCAATAGGAAAGGCTTCTTTTTCTGCAGATAAAATTGCAGGAAATGCTAAAGAATTATTAGAAACTTTAAATAAATTAAAGCCTACGGCGTCTAAAGGGGTGTACATGAAATCTATTTTCATGTCTAGTACAATGAGTCCTAGTTTACAATTAGATCCAAAAACAGTTTAAATAGCTGGTAGTTTAAAAATTTAATTATGACAAGAGAAGAAAAAGCAAACGTTATACAAGATTTGACTACGCAGTTAGGGGAAAGTTCTACCATTTATTTGGCAGATATTTCTGGTCTTGATGCAGTGACTACTTCAGATTTAAGAAGAGCGTGTTTCAAGGCGGATATTAGACTGGCTGTAGTTAAGAATACATTGCTTGCAAAAGCAATGGAAGCTTCTGATAGAGAATTTGGAGAACTTCCTGAGGTATTAAAAGGAAATACTTCTTTAATGTTTTCTGAAATCGGAAATGCACCTGCAAAATTAATAAAGAATTTCAGAAAAAAATCTGATAAGCCTTTATTAAAAGGAGCTTTCGTAGAAGAAGCGGTTTATATTGGTGATGAGAATTTGGATGCTTTAGTTAGCATTAAGTCTAAAGAAGAAATGATTGGCGAGATTATTGGATTATTACAATCTCCTGCTAAGAATGTTATTTCTGGACTTAAATCAGGTGGTGGTAAACTAGCTGGAATCCTTAAGACATTGTCTGAAAGATAGTACGCACTAAAAACAATTATATTTTAAAAATTTATTAAACGATAGTAAAAATGGCAGATTTAAAAGATTTCGCAGAGCAATTAGTTAATCTTACAGTAAAAGAGGTAAACGAATTAGCTGATATATTAAAAGATGAATACGGTATAGAGCCTGCAGCTGCTGCAGTAGCTGTTGCTGCTGGTGGTGCTGCCGCTGGTGGAGAAGCTGCTGAAGAGCAAACAGAATTTGATGTTATCTTAAAAGCAGCAGGTGCTTCTAAATTAGCAGTTGTAAAATTAGTTAAAGAATTAACTGGTTTAGGTTTAAAAGATGCTAAAGATATCGTTGATAGCGCACCAAAAGCAATTAAAGAAGGTGTTTCTAAAGACGAAGCTGAAGGAATTAAAACTTCATTAGAAGAAGCAGGAGCAGAAGTTGAGCTTAAATAATAGCAACAACATATAGCACTTATGGTTTAGGTCTTTTCGCATTTTGCGCTTAGACCTAAGCCTTTTTTATATATTAAGTATATTAAGAGGTATACAACCCATTTAGTATTCACGATCAAAATACTGTCCATAGATGTTCAAAAATCAGACTCAAAGAATAAATTTTGCATCCGCTAAGAACACTCCGGAATATCCAGATTTCTTGGATATTCAGATTAAATCTTTTCAGGATTTCTTTCAACTTGAAACAAAATCTGATCAAAGAGGAGATGAAGGATTATATAACACCTTCATGGAAAATTTTCCAATAACTGATACTAGAAATCAGTTTGTATTGGAGTTTTTAGATTATTTCATAGATCCACCGAGATATTCAATACAAGAATGTATTGAACGTGGACTTACATATAGCGTACCATTAAAAGCTAGACTTAAATTATATTGTACAGATCCAGAACATGAAGATTTTGAGACTATTGTACAAGATGTGTATTTAGGGACTATTCCTTACATGACACCTAGTGGTACATTTGTCATTAATGGTGCAGAAAGAGTTGTAGTATCTCAATTACACCGTTCTCCAGGGGTATTCTTTGGACAATCTTTCCATGCGAATGGAACAAAGCTATATTCTGCAAGAGTAATTCCTTTTAAAGGTTCTTGGATAGAATTTGCTACGGATATCAATGGCGTTATGTACGCATATATTGATAGAAAGAAAAAATTACCTGTCACTACTTTATTTAGAGCTATTGGCTTTGAAAGAGATAAAGATATATTAGAGATTTTTGATCTTTCTGAAGAGGTTAAAGCTTCTGCGGCAGGATTAAAGAAGGTGTTAGGTCGTAAACTTGCGGCTAGAGTATTGAACACTTGGCATGAGGATTTCGTAGATGAAGATACAGGTGAAGTTGTATCTATTGAAAGAAATGAAATTGTTTTAGATCGTGACACCATTCTTGAAAAAGATCATATTCAAGAAATTATGGATGCGGATGTTAAGACGGTATTATTACATAAAGAAAATAATGCTCAGTCTGATTATGCTATAATTCACAACACATTACAGAAAGATCCAACAAACTCAGAGAAAGAGGCTGTTGAACATATATACCGTCAATTACGTAATGCAGAGCCGCCAGATGAGGAAACTGCAAGAGGTATTATTGATAAATTATTCTTTTCGGATCAGCGTTACAACTTAGGTGAAGTTGGTCGTTATAGAATGAATAAAAAATTACAGTTAGATATTGGAATGGATAAGCAAGTCTTAACCAAGATAGATATTATAACTATTATTAAGTATTTAATTGAGTTAATTAATTCTAAGGCAGAGATTGATGATATTGATCACCTTTCTAACCGTCGTGTTCGTACAGTTGGTGAACAATTATCACAACAATTTGGAGTTGGTTTAGCACGTATGGCTAGGACTATTCGTGAGCGTATGAACGTTCGTGATAATGAAGTCTTTACACCAATCGATTTGATTAATGCAAAAACATTATCATCGGTTATTAATTCTTTCTTTGGGACTAACCAGTTATCTCAGTTTATGGATCAAACGAATCCATTAGCAGAGATTACACACAAGCGTAGATTATCTGCACTTGGACCAGGTGGTTTATCAAGAGAAAGAGCTGGTTTCGAGGTTCGTGATGTTCACTATACGCACTACGGAAGATTATGTCCTATTGAAACACCAGAAGGTCCAAACATTGGTCTTATTTCTTCATTAGCAGTATTTGCTAAGGTGAACCCAATGGGATTCTTAGAAACTCCTTACCGTGAGGTAACGGATGCTAAGGTGGATATTAATGAGTTTAGATATTTAAGTGCAGAAGAAGAAGAAGGAATGAAAATTGCGCAAGCAAATATTCCTTTAAAAGAAGATGGCACTATTGATACGGATAAAGTAATTGCTAGAGAAGAAGGTGATTTCCCAGTTGTAGATCCATCGGAAATACAATTTACGGATGTTGCCCCAAACCAAATAGCATCTATATCAGCATCTCTTATTCCTTTCTTGGAACATGATGATGCCAACCGTGCATTGATGGGGTCAAACATGATGCGTCAGGCAGTGCCATTATTAAAACCACAATCACCGATTGTAGGTACAGGTTTAGAGCGTCAAGTAGCATCAGACTCTAGAGTATTAATTAATGCCGAAGGAGCAGGTGTTATTGAGTATGTAGATTCTCAGAAAATAACTGTAAAATACGATCGTACAGACGAAGAGAGATTAGTTAGTTTTGAAGAAGATTCTAAAACGTATAAACTAGTTAAATTTAGAAAAACGAATCAAGGAACAAGTATTAACCTTAAACCTATTGTTCAAAAAGGGGATAGAGTTAAGAAAGGACAAGTTCTTTGTGAAGGATACGCAACTGAAAAAGGAGAATTAGCATTAGGTAGAAACTTAGTGGTAGCTTTTATGCCTTGGAAAGGGTATAACTTTGAAGATGCGATTGTAATTTCTGAAAAAGTGGTACGGGAAGATATCTTTACTTCTATCCATGTAGATGAATATTCTTTAGATGTTCGTGATACAAAATTAGGAGCAGAAGAATTAACACATGATATTCCAAATGTTTCAGAAGAAGCAACAAAAGACTTGGATGAAAATGGAATGATTCGTATCGGTGCTGAAGTTAAGCCTGGTGATATCCTAATTGGTAAGATTACACCCAAAGGAGAATCAGATCCAACACCAGAAGAAAAATTACTAAGAGCAATATTTGGAGATAAAGCAGGAGATGTAAAAGATGCATCTTTAAAAGCTTCTCCATCTTTAAGAGGTGTTGTAATTGAAAAGAAATTATTCTCTAGATCTATTAAAGATAAGCGTAAGCGTTCGGAAGATAAAGAGGCTATTTCTAATTTAGAATTAGAATATGAAGTTAAATTCCAACAACTAAAAGACATTTTAATTGAAAAATTATTTGTTATAGTTAATGGAAAAACATCACAAGGTGTATTAAATGACTTAGGTGAAGAGGTTTTACCAAAAGGCAAGAAGTATACTATGAAAATGTTGAACTCTGTAGATGACTTTGCTCATTTAGTTGGTGGAAGTTGGACTACGGATAAGGAAACAAATGCTTCTTTAGCGGATTTGTTACATAACTATAAGATTAAATTAAACGATTTTCAAGGAAATCTTAGAAGAGATAAGTTTACGATTTCTGTAGGGGATGAGTTGCCAGCAGGTATTATAAAACTAGCTAAGGTTTATGTT
This sequence comes from Maribacter sp., assembly GCF_016744255.1. Lineage (GTDB taxonomy): Bacteria > Bacteroidota > Bacteroidia > Flavobacteriales > Flavobacteriaceae > Maribacter_B. The sequence goes on along the minus strand of NZ_JADGES010000047.1, from coordinate 9,427 downwards.
GCTAAAAAACGTAAGCTTAAAGTAGGAGATAAAATGGCAGGACGTCACGGAAACAAAGGTATTGTTTCTCGTATAGTTCGTCATGAAGATATGCCATTCTTAGAAGATGGAACACCAGTGGATATTGTATTAAACCCATTAGGAGTACCTTCTCGTATGAACATTGGACAGATTTACGAAACAGTATTAGGTTGGGCTGGTCTTAAACTTGGTAAAAAGTTTGGTACTCCAATTTTCGATGGTGCTACTTTAGATCAAATTAACGCATATACAGATGAGGCTGGTATCCCAAGATTTGGTCATACTTACCTTTATGATGGTGGAACAGGTCAGCGTTTTGATCAGCCAGCGACAGTTGGTGTTATCTATATGTTGAAATTAGGACATATGGTAGATGATAAAATGCATGCTCGTTCTATAGGACCTTATTCATTAATTACGCAACAGCCTTTAGGTGGTAAAGCACAATTTGGTGGTCAGCGTTTTGGAGAGATGGAAGTATGGGCTTTAGAGGCATATGGAGCGTCTGCTACCTTAAGAGAGATATTAACGGTTAAATCCGATGATGTTATTGGTAGAGCAAAAACATATGAATCTATTGTTAAAGGCGAAACAATGCCAGAACCTGGATTACCAGAATCCTTTAACGTATTAATGCATGAACTTAAAGGTTTAGGTTTAGACATTAGATTAGAGGAATAGTCAAATCGGATAAAACGATTTAAGAACACATTGTTAATTTAGTATCACCATTATATTATGGCTAGAATAAAAGATAATAACCCAATAAAAAGGTTTAATAAAATTTCCATCGGATTAGCGTCTCCTGAAGCAATTTTAGGAGAATCTAAGGGGGAAGTTTTAAAACCTGAAACTATTAACTATAGAACTCACAAACCAGAGAGAGATGGTCTTTTCTGTGAGCGTATTTTTGGTCCTGTTAAGGATTATGAGTGTGCTTGTGGTAAATATAAGAGAATCCGTTACCGTGGTATTGTTTGTGACCGTTGCGGGGTAGAAGTAACAGAGAAAAAAGTACGTAGAGACAGAGTAGGGCATATTAATTTAGTTGTTCCTGTAGCTCATATCTGGTACTTCCGTTCTTTACCTAATAAGATTGGATACCTTCTTGGATTACCTTCTAAGAAGTTAGATATGATTATTTATTACGAGCGTTACGTGGTTATTCAACCTGGAATAGCTAAGGGGTCAGAAGGAGAAGAGGTTAAGAAAATGGATTTCTTAACAGAAGAGGAATATTTAAATATTGCTGATGAGTTACCTCAGGAGAATCAATATTTAGAAGATTCAGACCCAAATAAGTTTATTGCTAAAATGGGCGCTGAATGTTTAATTGATTTATTAGCTAGAATCGACTTAACTGAACTGTCTTATGAATTAAGGCATAAAGCTAATACGGAGACTTCTAAGCAAAGAAAAACAGAGGCTTTAAAAAGACTTCAAGTTGTTGAAGCTTTAAGAGAGTCTCAAGAAAATAGAGACAACAGACCAGAGTGGATGATTATGAAAGTAATTCCGGTTATTCCACCAGAATTACGTCCATTAGTGCCATTAGACGGTGGTCGTTTTGCTACTTCAGATTTAAATGATTTATATAGAAGAGTTATTATTCGTAATAATCGTTTAAAACGTTTAGTTGAAATCAAGGCTCCAGAAGTAATTCTTAGAAATGAGAAACGTATGCTTCAGGAATCTGTAGATTCTTTATTTGATAATACACGTAAAGCATCCGCAGTTAAAACAGAATCTAACAGACCATTAAAATCGCTTTCCGATTCATTGAAAGGTAAGCAAGGTCGTTTCCGTCAAAACTTACTTGGTAAGCGTGTGGATTATTCTGCTCGTTCGGTAATTGTTGTAGGACCTGAATTGAGATTGTTCGAATGTGGTCTTCCAAAAGACATGGCTGCTGAGCTTTATAAGCCTTTTGTAATTAGAAAGTTAATTGAAAGAGGTATTGTAAAAACAGTTAAATCTGCGAAGAAAATAATAGATAAAAAAGAACCTGTAGTTTGGGATATTTTAGAAAATGTTCTTAAAGGGCATCCTGTATTATTAAACCGTGCTCCAACATTGCACCGTTTAGGTATACAAGCATTTCAGCCTAAACTTATAGAAGGAAAAGCTATTCGTCTTCACCCATTAGTATGTACTGCATTTAATGCAGATTTTGATGGAGATCAAATGGCGGTTCATTTGCCTTTAGGTCCAGAAGCTATTTTAGAAGCACAGTTATTAATGTTAGCTTCTCATAATATCTTGAACCCTGCGAATGGTTCTCCAATTACCGTACCATCACAGGATATGGTCTTGGGTCTGTACTATATGACTAAGGAAAGAAAATCTACTCCAGAAGTTCCAATTAAAGGAGAAGGGTTAACATTCTATTCTTATGAAGAGGTAGAGATTGCTTTTAATGAAGGAATGGTAAATCTTAATGCAGGAATTAAAGTTCGCGCTAAAGATTTTAATGAAGAAGGAGAATTAGTAAACAAAATTATACCAACAACAGTAGGTAGAGTAATGTTTAATATGGAAGTGCCGGAAGCAGCTGGTTATATCAATGATGTATTGAATAAAAAATCATTAAGAGATATTATTGGCGGAATTTTAGCGGTAACGGATGTACCTACAACAGCAGATTTCTTAGATAGAATTAAAAATTTAGGATATGATTTTGCCTTTAAAGGTGGATTATCTTTTAGTTTAGGGGATATTATTATACCTAAAGAAAAGCATGAAATGATTGCTGAAGCTAATGTTCAAGTAGATGGAATTAAGGCCAACTATAATATGGGTCTTATTACTAATAACGAACGTTACAATCAGGTTATTGATGTTTGGACATCTACGAATGCACAGCTAACAGAATTAGCTATGAAGCGTATTCGAGAGGACCAACAAGGATTTAATTCCGTGTATATGATGCTTGATTCTGGTGCGAGGGGTTCTAAAGAACAAATCCGTCAGTTAACAGGTATGCGTGGATTAATGGCGAAACCTAAAAAATCTACTGCCGGTGGTGGCGAAATTATTGAAAACCCGATTCTTTCTAACTTTAAGGAAGGGCTTTCGATTTTGGAATACTTTATTTCTACTCACGGTGCTCGTAAAGGTCTTGCAGATACAGCTCTTAAAACGGCAGATGCAGGTTACTTAACACGTCGTTTAGTGGATGTTTCTCAAGATGTTATTGTTAACATTGAAGATTGTGAGACATTAAGAGGTGTTGAAGTAAAAGCTTTAAAGAAGAATGAGGAGATTGTAGAAACACTAGGAGAAAGAATATTAGGTAGAGTTTCTCTACACGATGTTTATAACCCTTTAACAGAAGAGCTGTTACTTACTGCAGGACAGGAAGTTATGGAGTCAGATGTTAAGAAAATTTCAGCTTCTCCAGTGGAAAAAGTTGAAGTACGATCAGCATTAACATGTGAGGCTAAAAAAGGTATTTGTGCTAAATGTTACGGTAGAAACTTATCTACCAACAAAATGGTACAAAGAGGTGAAGCTGTTGGTGTTGTTGCTGCGCAATCTATTGGAGAGCCAGGAACACAGTTAACATTACGTACATTCCACGTAGGTGGTATTGCAGGTAACATTTCTGAAGATAATAAGCTTATCGCTAAATTTGGTGGTGTAGCAGAAATTGAAGATTTAAGAACTGTTACCGGAGAAGATTCTGAAGGTAAACCAGCGAAAATTGTAATTTCTAGAACATCTGAAATCAAAGTTGTAGATGCTAAAACTGGAATTGTATTAAGTACAAATAACATTCCTTACGGTTCTCAATTATTTATTGATAATGGAGCTAAAATAGCGAAGGATGATGTAGTTTGTTCTTGGGATCCATATAACGGTGTTATTGTTTCAGAATTTCCAGGTCAAATTTCTTACGAAAATATAGACCAAGGTGTTACATACCAAGTAGAGATAGATGAACAAACTGGTTTCCAAGAGAAAGTAATTTCGGAATCTAGAAATAAAAAGTTAATTCCAACATTATTAATTAAGAATGCTAACGATGAAGTATTGCGTTCTTATAACTTACCAGTAAGTTCTCACTTAATGGTAGATGATAATGATAAAATTAAAGAAGGTCAAATCTTAGTTAAAATTCCACGTAAATCTGCTAAAGCAGGTGATATTACGGGTGGTCTTCCAAGAGTTACTGAGTTATTTGAAGCTCGTAATCCATCTAACCCAGCAGTTGTCTCTGAGATTGATGGTGTAGTTTCTTTTGGAAAAATTAAGAGGGGTAACCGTGAGATAATTATTGAATCTAAATTAGGAGAGGTTAAGAAGTATTTAGTAAAACTTTCTAATCAAATCTTAGTTCAGGAAAATGATTATGTTAGAGCAGGTATGCCACTTTCTGACGGTTCTATTACACCGGAAGATATCTTAAAAATTAAAGGGCCATCTGCAGTACAACAGTACTTGGTAAATGAAGTACAAGAAGTATATCGTTTACAAGGGGTGAAAATTAATGACAAGCACTTTGAGGTAGTTGTAAGACAAATGATGCGTAAAGTTCGTATTGTTGATCCGGGAGATACTATTTTCTTAGAAAACCAATTGATTCATAAGCAAGATTTTATTTTGGAAAATGATGAAATTTATGGTAAAAAAGTTGTGGTTGAAGCAGGAGACTCTGATAGCATTAAAGCAGGACAAATTATTTCTGCAAGAGAGCTTAGAGATGAGAACTCAATTTTAAGAAGAGGTGATAAGAACTTAATCGAAGCAAGGGATGCTGTAGCTGCTACAGCAACACCAATACTTCAAGGTATTACAAGAGCTTCATTACAGACAAAATCATTTATTTCTGCTGCTTCCTTCCAGGAAACAACTAAAGTATTAAATGAAGCTGCTGTAAGTGGTAAAGTAGATACTTTAGAAGGCTTAAAAGAGAACGTAATTGTTGGTCATAAAATACCAGCAGGAACAGGAATGCGAGATTACGATAATATCATTGTCGGCTCTAAAGAAGAGTATGATGAAATTATGGCTCGTAAAGAAGCTTTAAAGTTTTAATTATAAATAACCCTCGATGAAAATCGAGGGTTATTTTTTTGTATGCATTCTATACTAACTTTAAAGTATTTAAGTTTTATAAGAGTAATAATATATAGAATTATGAATGACGAATCGAAAAAACAACAGCAGATTAATATAGAGTTAGATGAGAAAACTGCAGAAGGTATATATTCCAATCTTGCAATAATAAACCATTCTGTATCTGAGTTTGTAGTAGATTTTATAAGTATGATGCCTGGTGCTCCTAAAGCAAAAGTTAAAAGTCGAATTGTTTTAACACCGCAGCATGCAAAAAAATTCCTAAGAGCATTAAGTGATAATGTAGATCGCTTTGAAAAAGCACATGGAACAATCAAAGACTATGAACAACCTCCTATACCAATGAATTTTGGACCAACAGGAGAAGCATAATAAAAAAAGCGATGAATTTTAAAATTCATCGCTTTTTTTATTTAATTAAATTCTGAAGTAAAATGAAGCTTTACGGAAGGATATTTTTGTTGTGTCATTTGTAAAGAAAAACTGGAATCTGCTAGAAATACTAATTGTCCCTTTTTGTCCTTTGCTAAGAACTTCTGTTTAACACGAATAAATTCTTTAAATTCATCTGTTTTGTTGTTAAATTGGTCTACCCAACATGCTTTAAAAACAGGAAGATTTTCATAGGTGCATTTTGCACTATACTCGTGTTCTAATCTATATTGTATAACTTCAAACTGTAGTGCTCCAACGGTACCAATTATTTTTCTTCCATTTAATTCTAATGTAAAAAGTTGCGCAACACCTTCGTCCATTAACTGGTCAATACCTTTATATAATTGTTTAGACTTTAAAGGGTCTGCATTATTAATGAATCTAAAATGTTCTGGTGAAAAACTTGGTATTCCTTTATAATTTAATTGTTCTCCTTCTGTTAAGGTGTCTCCAATTTTAAAATTACCCGTATCATGCAGTCCAACAATATCTCCTGGGTATGATGTATCTACAATTTCTTTCCTTTCTGCAAAAAATGCATTAGGGCTAGAGAATTTTACTTTTTTACCATTACGAACATGCAGATAAGGCTTGTTTCTTTCAAAAGTTCCAGAGACAATTTTTACAAAAGCTAATCGGTCTCTGTGCTTTGGATCCATATTGGCATGTATTTTAAAAACAAAACCGGTAAGTTCTTTTTCATTAGAATCTACCAAACGTTCTTCTGCCATTTTTGGTCTTGGTGATGGTGCTATATCTATAAAGCAATCTAATAATTCTCTTACGCCAAAATTATTTAATGCCGATCCAAAAAATACAGGTTGTTGTTCCCCTTTTAAGTATGCTTCTTTGTCAAATTCAGGATAAACGCCTTGTACTAGTTCTAAGTCATCTCGCAAAGTATTTGCAGCATTTTCTCCAATTAGTTGAGTTAATTCGGGGCTATGAATGTCGTCAATAGCGATTGTGTCTTCTATATTTTTTTTACTATCACCACTAAACAGGTTTACATTTTTCTCATATATATTGTATATACCTTTAAAATCGTAGCCCATTCCAATAGGAAAACTCAAAGGGGTTACTTTAAGACCTAGTTTTTGTTCTAAGTCATCTAATAAATCAAAAGCATCTTTTCCTTCTCTGTCTAATTTGTTTATGAATACTAACATTGGTATGTTACGCATTCTACATACTTCTACCAATTTTACAGTTTGCTCCTCAACACCTTTTGCAACGTCAATAACTACAATAACACTATCTACAGCAGTTAAAGTTCTAAAGGTATCTTCTGCAAAATCTTTGTGTCCAGGAGTATCTAGAATATTGATTTTTTTATCACCATAAATAAAGGCTAAAACAGAAGTTGCAACGGAAATCCCTCTTTGTCTTTCAATTTCCATGAAATCACTAGTGGCAGTCTTTTTTATTTTGTTATTCTTAACGGCACCTGCTTCTTGAATAGCACCTCCAAATAGTAAAAGTTTTTCTGTCAGAGTGGTTTTACCTGCATCAGGGTGAGATATTATACCAAATGTTCTTCTTCTTTCTATTTCTGTCTTAAAATCCATGCTGTAAATTTGAGCAAAAATACGGTAAATAAAGGGTTTTCTAAATAGGGCTTTAGATTAAAAGTAATTGGAGATGAATAATTTTATTGTTTTTAAAACGCCGACGAAATACATATATAGTCGATGAAATACATATCATTTGCTATTCGTCTAAAGTGATTGTTTTTTGATAATAGTAGGAAAGCTATTGGAGAACAGTAATACAACGAGAAAAGATGTTTTTAAAAGATTTATAATAATTAATAGAATAAAAAGAATTTGAAGAGAAGAATTTTAAATTTATCTTGCGTAATAATATACATTGCTCCCAAGCATCTTACCTAATTATTTTTCCCTACCAGCCATGGTGATAAGTAACACTAAAATTACTGCCACTTATGGATTTTTTTACATATTATACATTCAATAAAATCGCTAAAAATGGGCTAGGGTTATGCTTGTTTTTTGTAACCTCCATGACTTTTGCTGAAGAGTTTAGAATTTCGCTTTCTTATTCTAGTGTGGAAACAAATTCTATCGTTTTTTGCGAAAATGATTTAGATGACGATAACGATGGTATCTTAAATACTGTTGAGGATGCTAATGAAGATGGAGATGATAACCATGTAACAAATCCTACAGATTCTGATTTAGATGGTATACCTAATTATTTAGATATAGATTCTGATAATGATGGTATATTAGATAATTATGAAGGACAAAAATCTTCATTGTATGTTGCTCCTACAGGAATAGATGGTAATGATAATGGTTTGGATGACGCCTATGAAGGGTCTTATGGTTTTGGTGTTAATCCATACGATACGGATAGAGGTGGTATCCCAGATTATTTGGATATAGATTCTGATATTGACGGTATTAGGGATAATTTAGAATCACAAGAGTTTCTGGATTATGTCGCTCCATTTGGAGAAGATGATAATAATAATGGTTTAGACGATGCTTACGAGGGTTCTTACGGATTTGGTATAATTCCTATAAATTCTGATGCGGATGAATTTCCAAATTTTAGAGATTTTGATTCGGACAATGATGGTATTAAAGATAAAGTGGAAGCACAAACTTCTGAGGATTTTATTCCTCCTACAGGGGATGCTAACAATAATGATATAGATGATTCTTATGAGCTAGGACTTAATCCCATAGATACCGATGGGGATAGTATTCCAGATTATGTGGATATAGACTCTGATAATGATGGAATATTAGATAATATTGAAAGTCAATTATATGATAATTATATTGCTCCATCTGGGGTAGATGCAAATAACAATGGATTAGATGATATTTATGGAGGAGATGGTATTGATCCTGTTAATTCGGATAGCGATACTAAGCCCGATTTTAGAGATATAGATTCTGATAATGATGGGTTGCCAGATAATATTGAAGGCCAATTAACTAGTGGTTATACTCCTCCAACTGGGCAGGATTCAGATTTTGATGGGTTAGATAATGCGTATGAAGGGCTAGAGGAAGAAGGTATATATACTGTTAATACGGATGGTACAGATGCTCCTGATTTTTTGGATTTAGACAGTGATAATGATAGTGTTCCAGATAACAATGAAGGGAACGATTTTAATTACGATGGTATTCCTGATCAGACTTTTACAGGAGTAGATACGGATGGCGATGGTTTAGATGATGGTTATGAAGGCAGTAATGTAAATGATGGTTTCGATGTAAACGATGAGATAGAAAACCCAAAGACAGATTTACCCGATACGGATGGAACAGAAGATGTTAACTATAGAGATTTAGATGATGATGGCGATGATATAGACACACCAATGGAAGATGCAGATGGTGACGGAGACCCAACGAATGATGATAGTGATAATGATGGTACCCCCGATTATTTAGACCCAACAGACGACCGTCCAGAAACGGATACGGATGATGATGGTGTTCCAGATGTTACAGATTTAGATGATGATAATGACGGGATATTAGATACGGTAGAAGACCCCAATTTAGATGGCGATGATAATCCATTAACGGATGCATTAGATACCGACAATGATGGTATTCCCAATCATTTAGATATAGATTCCGATAATGATGGGTTACCAGATAATATCGAAGCACAAACTACCGATGGTTATATAGCACCAAACGAAGATGATGCAGCTACGTACGCTACTAATAATGGATTGAATACCGCATATCCAGATGGTTTAATACCAGTAAATACAGACGGCGAAGACACGCAGGATTATATAGATTTAGACAGTGATAATGATAGTGTTCCAGATAACAATGAAGGGAACGATTTTAATTACGATGGTATTCCTGATCAGACTTTTACAGGAGTAGATACG
>NZ_JADGES010000046.1 GCF_016744255.1 Maribacter sp. | reverse complement strand
AAATTCTTTCCCTAACACTTTTACATATTGTTGCATACTATTGTCTAAAACATAAAGTAATACTTTATGTTAATATTATAATAACCTTTTAATCAACACCTTAATATAAAACATATTCTTTAAAAAAATAATAAAACTAAAGTCATTACAATCCCAGTAATGGCAAAGTACATTCCTTTTTTAAAAACGGGCATTTTGGGTGTATACATCCAGAAAGCGGATAAAACAAAAAACAGTAAAGCAGAACCAAAAAAGATATTAAAAAAATACAAAGGGCTATTTGTAGTAGCTTTATGTAGTTGTTCCATTTTTTTAAGAAAAAAAGGAAGCTCCATTTTTTTTATAGTAGCAACTCCTGTTTTTTGGTTATAGTTTCCGTTTTTAAAATAAGAAACCTCCCCTTCTATCTTTTCTACCTTTACGCCTTTCTTGAATTTAGAACTTAAAGCACTTTCTGTTAAATTTGGTTCAAATTGCTGTTCAATAATAACTTCGCTTTTTAAGAAGTTAGTTTTCCTAAAAACCAGTATAATTCCACTTACAGCATAAACTGCCATTATACCTGCTAAGAAAAAACCTAGATACCTATGAATAATTCTAATTTGAAAAGAGAACGGAGTCCTTCTATTTGCCATAATAAATATTATATATAATTTTTATTGTATTTAGACTTTTAAGTCGACAAGAGGTTTGGGGATACAAACATACTAATTTTCTTATGTCTGGATTAATAACTAAATCACCTGCACTTTAATGCAGGATGATTTAGTTATAGCAGCCGTTTTTGTATTTAAGAATTTTAGTTCTCTTTTTCTTTTGTTTCTATCATTGAGATACCTAGTTTTTTTAACTCTTTTAAAATTGGAGAATAGATAGTTTTTTTGATTGGAATATGAACACCAGTTTCTTTAATTTTTCCTTCCATAATCATCTTTACACCAATTGCTGCAGGCAGTGCTACAGTACGAGCAATAGAGGTGTAATCTTTATTACCATAATCTAACATTCTAGATATAATGGTTTCTTTTTCTCCATTTTCTTTGATAATACTGAAAATATGCTGCATAATTACCATATCTCTCTCTGACTTATCCATCATCATTTTTTCGATCATTAAATCTGAAGTAAGATCAAAGGCAGAACCTTTTTCTATAGGTACCAGCTTTTCATCTAGTACTCCCAACCATTCAATAGCTTTTAGTCCTATATGGTTATCATCTAAATTAAATCTAGTTTTAATAGCTGTTTTTAATCCATTAGATTCAAATCCATTAATTTCAGCGGTAACTTGTGCAAAAGTTTTTCCTTTTAAGTTTAGTTTTTTATTACCTGTTAGGTTTAATGCTTTTAACAAATCAAAAGCATCACACCAGTTTTTGTAACGAAAAGTACCTCTAAACATGGTTTTTACTTCTGGAATTCCATAAATATCGATGTAAGGCAGTGAATTTCTATTAGGGTACACCTCCATTTGCTCTACTTCAGGAAAATCAATAGAGCGTGGGTTTTTAAATAAATCCTCGGTATTTAAATTTACAATTTTTTCGTTTTCTAAAAATTGAGCATCATTATTACTAGCCATTACTACTCCTTTTGGTGACCAAGAAAATTTGTACCTAAATGGGTTATTGGATGCCTCTGGAGCACAAAGTGCGCCACACAAAGAATAAAACGCATCAATTTTCCCTCCTTGTTCATGGACTCTATCTATAATTTCCATGGCAGTCATATGATCATAACCAGGGTCAACACCTAACTCGTTTAAAATAATTATTCCTGCTTCTTTAGCCTGCTTGTTTAATGCTTTCATTTCATCAGAAACGTATGATGTTGTCAGCATATTCTTTTTATTAGCGATGCATTTTTTTGCAACTTCAACATGGTATGAGTAAGGAAGTAAACTCACAACCATATCATGCGTTTTAATAAGGGAATTTAAAAGCTCTTTCTCTTCAATAGTGCAAGAAACTGCTGTTCCATTTGCATAACCTTCTATAACCTTCTCTGCTTTTTCTTTTGTACGGCTTGCTAGAGTAACTTTAAAATTATTTTCTAATAAATGATGAGCTATTGGCTTTACAACCATTCCTGCTCCTAAAATTAAAACATTATTCATTGGTGGGTAATTTGGGATTTAATTTATAAACGACCAAGGAGTCGTTATTTTTTGTAATAAGAATTTTTTCTGTATTCTTTTGTTGTATTGTATGTAAACCTTTTACCATGCCATTAATAACAATTCCGCTTTCTAGAGCAGAAATAGCCTTAAAGCTATTTTTGCCATTATTTTCCAGCATCAATCCGTAACTTGCATCGTTTCTTGCTGTCTCAACCTCAGATTGGTACATGTTTCCAGCAATCAAAACATCCTTTAATCCATCAGCATTAAAATCATTAATCAAGATATCATTTATAGAGGACATTTGGGCTTGTTTTGGTAGTTTAATGGTATTGAACTTTCCATTTCCAATATTTTCTAAATACACAGAAGCAAAAGTATTTACTTTTAAATGTAAGGCTGTATTAAGCTTTTCAGCACTATAAACATCCGTGAGTTTTGCAGAGCCAAAGCTATCATACGTTGGAAATTTTTCTTTGATAAATGGCATTTGGTTTGATGAGCACTCGCGACCACGAAGCGGAAACAAGTCTTGGTTATAATAATATCCTAAAACAATATCATTAGTACCATTATCATCAAAATCTGTTGAGAAAACTTCAAAAGGTTCTTTTACAGAAGCTTTGTATTTATAATTTAAGCCTAGGTTACCTACAATATAATCTGTATCTCCATCATTATCAAAATCGGCTCCCTCAATACTGTTCCACCAACCATTCGAGTTTGGAAGTGTATTTTCTTGGAGAGTAAGGTGCCCTTTTTCATTTTTAAAAAAGGTAATTTCCATCCATTCGCCTACCACTATTAAATCGGTTTGGTTATCGTTATCAAAATCGGTCCAAATGGCATCGGTTACCATACCTATTTCTGATAATTTTGGTGCTTTATCTTTTGTAACATCTTTAAACAGGCCTTTATTATTCTCTAACAAATAGCATGGATCCGAAAATGGGTAGGTTTGCCCCTTAAGCCTACTTCCAATTAATAAGTCTAAATCGCCATCATTATCAAAATCAAAGGGTTTAACACAGCTTCCGCTCGAATACATTTTAGGAAGTTTGGAGTTATCCCTTTTAAAAGAACCGTTTGTATTTATATAAAGTCTGTCTTGATACATACGATTATTAGCTTTCCATTCGTTACCACCACTAACTACATATAAGTCTAAATCACTATCGTTATCTGCGTCAAAAAAAACGGCATCAATATCTTCGTAATTTTTATCGGTATCAAAAATTTCGGTATGGAAGAGCTCCAATGCTCCATTTTTGTTTTGGACGTATAAGGATGCCGAAAATCCTTTTGAACCTCCTATGTAAAAATCATCTAAACCATCATTATTAACATCTCCTATGGCTAATGCTGGTCCAAATTGCGACATTTTATGAGGTAAAAGACTCTCTTTAATAAAATCATTATAATCGTTTTCAATATGTCTATGTGCTATTTTTGATGCCTTAGTAACGTCTGTAAATAGGGTGTTTTTTTGTTGCTTGTTATTTTTAGGTATAAGTTCGGCATCTTTATAATTTATGGTTAATCTTTGATTTGCCTTTATATTTTTAATAGTTTGAAACCTACCATTCGGCCAAAGTATAGTTACACTTTCTACAGACTTTAAATGATTTAAACCAAGGTGTAAAATAGGTTCCACTGCGGATTGATAACCGCGAGTAGCATAATTTTCTATAAACTGAGAACCATTTTTTGTTTTAGCCTCAACACGAACACCAATACCAAAGGGGTTTTTGGAGTCTCCTTTAAACTGAAATTGAAGATAATTTTTATTTGAGTTGTTTTTTAGAATAGTTGCAGGTTCATCTATATTATTGACTACTAAATCTAAATCGCCATCATTATCTAAATCTGCATAAGCCACTCCATTTGAAAACGTTGGTTTAGTAATCCCCCAGATAGTTGATGTTTTAGAGAAGGTTAAATCGCCATTGTTTTTAAAAAAATAGTTTAGTGTTTTTCTTTGCGGAGTCTGTTTTATCAATTCTTCTATTACAGAAGCCATATTCTCTTTATTCTTCTGAGCATGTTTTAAACGTTTTATTTTAAAATTTCTAAAATCGTTGTTTCTAAAGTCTCTTTTTAATCCGTTAGAGACAAACAAATCTTTAAAACCATCATTATCAAAATCGGCAAATAAGGGGCTCCAGCTCCAATCGGTATTAGATACTCCTGAGAGTTGTGCTATCTCACTAAATTTCTGGCAACCAATATTCATTTGTAGAGCATTAAACATATATTGATAATGAAACCCATTAGTAACAGCATAATTAAATGTTTCTGGACTCATGCCGCTCATACTTGTTTTAATACTATAATTATCCTCAGCAACCATGTCTAAGGACATAATATCTAGTAGCCCATCGTTATTAAAATCGGCGATATCGGTTCCCATTGAAAAACTCGGAGTGTGTTTTATAGCTGTTTTTAAGCTTTCCGTAAAGGTTCCATTTCCATTGTTATAATAAAGATAATCATGCTCTACGTAATCATTTGCCACATAAATATCTGGCCAACCATCTTGATTTAAATCGCCAATAGACACACCTAAACCAAAACCTAATGGGTTTGCTATTATCCCTGCTTTTTTTGAAATATCTGTAAATTTACCAGAGTCGTTACGGTATAATTTATCGCCGACAAATTCATCTTCTTGATTCTTAAAATTTTCAGGATTATTTGTGTTTACAGGGGAAACATTATGGTTGAGTAGGTACATATCTAAATCACCATCCTTATCAAAATCAAAGAAAGAAGCCTGCGTACTATAGCCAGAAAAATGCAACCCGTATTGAGCTGCAGCTTCTGTAAATGTGCCATTTTTATTATTTACAAACAATTCGTTTTGCCTGTTTTTAGCTTTCCCTTTTCCAGATTTGCACACGTAAATATCTAACCAACCATCTGCATTTATATCTACCATTGTAACTCCTGTTGTCCAGCCAAATGATCCTTTTACCTTGGCTCTATCTGTAATGTCATCAAACTTTAAGTTTCCTTTATTAAGATAAAGTTTATTGTCTTTTAAGTTAGATGTAAAATAAATATCCGCTAATCCATCATTATTTATATCTCCAACAGCTACACCTCCACCATTATAGAAATACTCGTAAACCATACTATTCATGGCACTACTTTCTGGTATTTCATTTATAAAATCGACACCGCTTTTATTTGCGTTAATCTCCGTAAACAATACCAAATTAGATTCTTTCTTTTGATGGTTTTCATTAGTCGAGTCCTTTTTACAAGAAAACAGGAATATGCTTAAAAAAAAGAGTAGCAATTTTATGGAAAGATTGTATTTAATCATCAGCAAATATAACAGATAGGTATAACAAAATAAAACACCTAGGAATATAATTAATCCCTAGGTGCATACAGTCATGAAACTAATCAAAAACTAACTCAATAACTCAAAATTTTACCAACCAGGATTTGGTGTTAAATTGGTATTTATATTTATTTCCTGAAGCGGTATAGGGAATAATATATGCTTATCTAGAAAATTCCCAGCAAATGGTTTGTTGTGATTTTCTAAGGTCGTTTTGATTGACTCGGTAGCAGTGCTTCCTCGTTGCCATCTATATAAATCGAACCAACGTATACCATATTCCATAGCTAACTCAACTGGACGTTCATGGTGTCTAATTTGAGTTCTTAATGCATCTTTTGTCATGCTTCCTAAATCTACAGCACCTCCTCTAGCTCTTACTATATTTACTTGATCAAGAGCCAATGCCGTTTTATCATTCTCATTTAAAGCTTCGGCATACATTAGTAAAACATCAGCATATCGAATGATAGAGATATTAGTTCCGTTATAGTAATTGGTGTCTGCATTATCAGAATATTTTTTGAAATATTTTGGATGACCTAAACTTCCTGAAACGTCGCTATATAAAACATCTGCTTCACCATCTATACTATACATATCTGAAAGTGGATCGTCAAAGAAAATACTTTCTAATACACGACTACTTGGGTCTCCGCTTGCATCTACATCCGTTCTCATTTCATCTACTAGCCATTGTGAAGGATAAAATAACTCCCAACCACCAAAGAGAGAAGGGGAAACTTCAAAATTAAAAACTTGACGTTCATCATTTCCGTTAGATCGATCTCCCGTTTGTTGCACTTCAAAGATACTTTCGCTTCCATTTTCACCATTTCCGTTAAAATTATCTTCATAATTAGGTAATAATGAATATCCCATAGTGGTTACGTCCTCGAATGTTGTTTCTGCTAATCCCCATTTTTCTTGAAAAAGATATGCTTTTCCTAATAAAGCTTTTGCGGCTCCTTTAGTCGCTCTACCCTTCCATTCAGAAGAATGTGATGCTAATAAATTTGGCTCTGCTTCTGTTAAATCTTTTTCTATTTGCGCCCATATTTCGGTTGGAGTGGCTTGATTTGGAAATAACTCTTCCAATTGGTCACTATACGTCAATACTAGAGGCACATTTTCGAATCCGGTTACTAACCAAAAATAAAAATAGGCTCTTAAAAATTTAGCTTCTGCAATTATTAAATCCTTAGTGGGTTGTGATAAAGCTTCCATACCTGGAACTCTTCCTAAGATTTGATTTGCACGACCAACACCCGCATAGTTGGCCTTCCAAATACTAAATGGTCCGCTTTCTTCTGTGGTATTAGTAAAACTAGCTAAAGAGCGTCCGTAAGTTTCTCCAGAATTGTTAATTATATCATCTGCTCTATAGGCCATACTAATGTACATTTCTTCAAAGAAATTCCATTTGCTTCCGCTAGAACTTTGTATGGCTCCATATGTAGCTATTAAAGCTTGCGTGGCATGCTCTTCAGTTTGCCAAAAACTAGCCTCTGTTAACAACTCTTTGTTCTCTACATTTATAAAATCATCACTACAGGAGTTGAAAAAACCAACAGTAAAAATGATAAGTATTATATATCTAATTTTTTTCATAATTTAAATTTATTTTTTTCTTATTTACAGAGATAAGTTTACTCCTAAAATAAATGATTTTGATAATGGATAAAACCCTCTATCTACACCTTTTGAAAAAGTTCCGCTTGTTCCTAATGCAGGATCGAATCCAGAATATTTAGTAGTTGTAAATACATTATTGGCAGTTACATATAAACGCACTCTCGATAACTTGAGCTTTTCTATAATATCCTGTGATAATGAATATCCTATTTGTACATTTTTTAATCTAAAATAAGAACCATCTTCTAAGAAGAAGTTTGATGAACGAATATTGTTGTTTGGATCTCCAAATACGTTTCTAGGAATTGAGCTACCTGTATTTTGTGGTGTCCATGCATTAACCAAATCAGCAGACATATTTTGTCTATCTGTTCTGTATAAAAATAAATTTGTACCATTAAAAATCTTGTTACCTTGAGTACCTTGAAAGAATAAACTAAAATCAAAGTTTTTATATGCGGCATTAAATGTAAGGCCATATTCAAAATCAGGATTTCCACTACCCATATATTGCTTATCATCATCATCTAAGGAACCGTCACCGTTTGTATCCGTAAATCGCGCATCACCAGGAACTGCATTTGGCTGAACACCATGTGCATCGATTTCTGCTTGGTTTTGGAATATGCCTTCGTGGTTGAATAAATAGAAACGTCCTATTTCGCTCCCTACTTCTGTACGGGTAGTAGGAAAATTAAGGTACTCTACAAAGCCATCTGTAAAAGATTCGTTAGCTACACCTAATTTTGTCACCTCATTTTTTGAGCTACTAATATTTGCTGTAATATCATAAGTAAAGGCATTGTCATTAGAGCTACTATATGTAGTAGAAAGACCCCATCCTTTATTGCTAAGGTTTCCTCCATTAGTCAAAGGAAAATTTGTAATCCCTGAAGTTGCAGGAATTGGTATATTTACTAACATATCGGTTGTTTTAGATATAAAATAATCGAATGATGTTTTAATTCTATTATTTAATAAACCAAAATCTAAACCTATATTAGTTGTTGCTGTTTCTTCCCATTTAATATCTGGAGTTGGTAACGAAGTAGAAATTGCTCCGACCAATACATTTTGCCTTACTCCTTCGCCAAACGGATAATTTAATTGTGCTCCTCCTGTATTTATTCTAGCTAAAAATAGGTGTTCGTCAATTAATTGATTTCCTAAAGTCCCATAACTAAATCGTGGTTTTAGTTGGCTAATTAGTTCTGATTGGAAGAAATCTTCATTATGAACTGCCCAACCTAAAGATACCGAGTAAAAGTTTCCATATTTATTTACAGAGGCAAAACGAGAGGATCCATCTCTTCTTACACTTGTTTGTAAAAAGTATTTATTGTCATAGTCGTAAGTTAAACGACCAAAATAAGACTGCAACGTGTTTGTTGAATTAAAGCCATAAGCAGATTCATCACCAATACCAGCGTTTAATGCTTGTAATTGATCTGATGATAACTGAGAATTTCTTCCTCCTAAAGACTTAAATTCACTTTGCTCTCTAGATATTCCTAATAATACATCAATATCATGATTACCAAATGTTTTACGATAGTTTAAAGTATTAGCTAAAGTCCAATCACTTGTTCTCGACCTTTCTTCACTTAATATAGAATTTTCATTGACTGCCTGAGGTCCAAAATTATACGTTGGCAAAAAAGATGAAAAATAAGTGTTTTCTACATTCGCCCCATATTGAAATTTATAGGTTAATCCATCCATTATCTCTAAAGATGCAGATAAGTTAAATTGCAAATATTCATCTTGATCTGAACGATTGTTTAAAGAAGTTTCTCCTATTGGGTTTCCTGATCCTAAACCTGATGCAGGGGTAGCAAAGCCGTTGATAGAATTAGCATCATAAATTGCTTTGTGTGGCAATTGTTGGTATACATATAAAAATGGAGAGAATTTGGCGTTACCGTTTCCTGTTAATTCATAAATACCTTTCGTATTCTCCCTTGTATAACTAATTCCAGGAGATATTTTTAAGCGATCGTCAAGTAATTTAAAATCCATATTCAAGCGTGTGCTTAGCCTATCGAAATTTGTATTGATTACCGTACCAGAATTTTTAAAATATCCAGATGAAAAATTATAAGTTGCCTTATCTGTTCCTCCAGAAATAGAAATATCGTGTTTTTGCTCAAAAGCATTATCTAAATACGCATCTACCCAATTAGAGTCATTATACTGCTCACCATTGGTTAAATAAGGTTCTGGAGCTATTCCTGCATTATTATAAGCTTCTAATTTTATTTGGTTGTGTTGGTCTCTATTGGCAATATTAATATTCTTTTTTACAGATTGCGAGCTTAAATAAGAGTTTATAGATACTTTAGGATCGCCGCTCTTACCTCTTTTTGTAGTAATGATAACAACACCATTAGATGCTCTTGAACCATAAATAGTTGCAGCTGAAGCATCTTTTAATACGCTTATATTAGCAATATCAGCAGGATTTATATAGGATAGCTCTCCTGGAATTCCATCAATAACAAATAAAGGGTTATTGTTCCCAATAGTTCCTAATCCTCTAATTCTTATTACAGGATCACTACCAGGTGCACCAGATGTGGTAGAAACATTAACCCCTGCTACTTGTCCTTGTAAAGATGATGCAATACTTGCTGTTGGTATTTTTTGAAGTTCTGCTACATCAACAGATGTAATTGCTGCAGTTACTTCTTCTCTTTTTTGTGTGCCGTAACCCACTAAAATTACTTCATCTAAACTTTCTACATTTTCTTCTAAAGAAACATTTATAGTTTTTTGGTTACCTACAAGAACTTCTTTATTTAAGAAACCTAAAGAACCATAAACTAATACGGTTTGGTTACTTGGTGCTTTAATAGAATAATTTCCATCAAAATCAGATTGTGCACCAACAGTCTTGTCACTTTTAATTGTTACTGTTGCTCCTGGGATTGGTACTCCCAAATTGTCTGTAATGATTCCATTTACTTCAATACTTTGTGAAAAAGAACTGTTAGTAAGTGCAAACATACAAAGTAATAAAATCATTCCCAGATAAGAATAATTTTGATTTTTTGATTGTTTTTTTTTCATGTTAAATTAGTTTACTTGTTAGTCACAACTCTACCTTCTAATGTTTTTAAGTTTGAGTATTTTCAGGCATCTTCAAATATTACATTATTTTAAGTTATAACCTTAAAAATAACCTTTACTTAACCTTTACATTTCCTGGTTTTACCTTTTTAAAGTTGTTTCAGAAAAAGACCCCATGAAGTTTTGTTTGCGCATAGACAAGACTAGGACTAAAAATATTTTACACTAATTTAACAATAGTAAAAGCCCATCGGAGCCACTTTAAAACTTAGATATTTTCTAAAAAATCAACAAGATTATCTTTCTTCTCTAGACCTATTTTTTTTCTTAACCTATGCCTTCCTATCTCTACTGAATTTAAAGAAATGTTATTAATATTAGCTATTTCTTTGGAGCTTAGTTTAAGTTTAACCTGTACCGCTAGTTGTATATCCTTATTCGTTAAGTTAGGATACTTTTCTTTAATTCTAAATAAAAAATCGCTTTGCAATGTCTCTATATTTGTATGAAATTTCTGAATATCTTCATTAAAATCAAACTTAAAGGTATACTCTTTTATAAGTGCATTAATATCTTTTTTTAGCTGGTTTATATCGGTAAATTTTAAGCTCTTTAAAGATTTAGTAAGGTCCTTATATATAGATGTCCTTTGCGATATAAACAAAGCTAAATTTGTTAGCTCTTTCTTACGAAAATCTAACTTATGCTCCAGATTTTCACGCAATAGAGATTGTGTTTTTAATTTCTCCTTAGTTAACTTATCATTTTGGGCATAGATAGCCTTTTTCTTTTTTATATTATTCCAAAGAGATACTATAATAAGCATAGCTATTATTACGGATAAGATAGAACCTATTAATAATGATTTTCTCTTTTGTGCCTCTAAGTTTCTTTGCTGCTCTAGAATTTTAATCTCAGACTCCCTTCTCTCATCCTCGTAAAGAATCCTCATTTCGGTTAGCTTTTCACTTTTATCGCTCGAAAAAATTTCTGAACTCCTTTCTGCATATTTCTTATAATATTTAAAAGCCTCTTTATAGTTTTCTTTTGCTAAATAGTAATCCGCCATAATGCGATTATTTTCTGCTATTAATTCCTTGTTATTACTTAAACCTTCAATAATAGACCTAGATTCTTTTAACAGTAAATAGCTTTTACTAAAATTTTCTAGTTTCAAATTCACTATTGAAAGTTCGTTTAGAATATGAACCTTATTTTGATCATCTTTAATTTGAGTCGAAATTTTTAAAGAGGATTCTAAAAAAGTTTTAGCAGAATCAAGTTCATTAATTTTACGATAACAAATACCAATACTTTTCATGGTTTCGGCAATTCTATCTTTATTGTTGAACTCTTTTTTTAGCTCTAAAGACCTCATAAAAAAAGACAACGCCAAATTATAATCTTCTTTATTTTCATGAATAAGGCCAATACTATTATAACTATAAGCAATTCGTTGCTTATCATTTATCCTTTCGTGCATTTTTAATGTTTCCGTATGGTATTTAAGAGCCTTATCAAAATATCCAATGTCGTAGTACAACCACCCAAGTGTGCGTAATGTAAAGGCTAAATCATAATCATTCCCAATATCTTTCCTTATTTGTAATGACTCTAGTCCATACTGCAAAGCTTTGTCATAAAAATCATTAAACAAATAGCCTTGACAAAGATTTATAAGAGCTAATCCTTCTTGACTTTTATCACTAAATTTTTGAGACAATTGTAAAGCTTCGTTTGCATGTTCTATAGTTTTATTAGGGTTTATAGACCAATAGATTTCGGCAACTCTATTTAATAAAGGTATTTTATCTTTACCACTTGAATAAGGTAAAATCGTAAGCAAGCTATCCAATTCTTTTTGGGAGTCGTTTGGATTCTCATCCCAAATATTAGTTTGGGAGTGCACTGTAAAACCTATAAAAAAGAGTATAAGAAAAGGGAATTTTATTATTTTATTCATTAGTTTATATTTGTGTTTTTCTAAAGGTATAGAAATCTATCTCTAAACATTTTCATTAAATGCTTCATTTACAAATATCGATATTATTATTAATTGATTGCGGCTCTTAAAATGCTTTTGTAAGGTTAAGTAAAGGTCTTTTTTGAGTTATTAAAGAAAAAAAATCGAAATTTGTTAGAATAAAATTCAATATAAAAAACGAAGGTTTTATAAAGTAATTAAGAAATAATTAAAACAAAAATAATTTTTAGAAAATGCATTTAAACAAAAACCTTTATTGTATAGTTGTTTTGATTTTGTTCTTTAATTTTAGTTGCAATAATCAAAAAAAAACAAAGAAAATTGATGCGGAGCATGTTTTTCTAAATCATAGTAAAAATGTTCTAGATTATCATATTACACCAAAAGATTCTGTAGATAAATCTGGTTTAATGTTTTCAGACCAAGGTGCATGGTTTGCGTATGGTTTGCATAAAGAGTCGGTAGAATCGATTGGCTTCTCAGGGCCTTTTTTAATGACACAGCAAAATGGCGTTTGGTTAAGTACATCTCTTATGAATGCTACTATTAAAGTTGACAATAAATTTCAATCTTTAAAGAGCAAGAAAGGGTATAGCTATTCAAGTCATTTAGAAAAAAGCTATTCAAGCGATAAAATATCTGTTAGCGAAAAATTAGTTTTTAAAAACGGGCACACTGCGTTATTACAAACTAAAATAAAAAATACTGGCGATAAAGATATCCATTTAGAACTTTTGTGGGACCATTCTCCTGTTTTGATTTCAGGAATTTCATTGTCACAAAATGATAACACAATCAAAATTAATTCTACAAAATCCAATGCCAAAGGTTATATAACTTTTCCAAAAAATACAGAGGTTCAATTAGTGGATAGCTTGCAGTATAATGCAAAAAATAGTTTACATATTAAACCGAACGAAACTAAAGAAATCACTATTGCGCAGACCTTTATTTTTCCAGAATACTCTTGGGAAGAAGAAAAAAAGCTAATCCAGACAATTAATTTCGATTCTGTTTTAAATACACGAAAATCAGAGAAAGAATTACAACTTAAAACTCTTATAGAAAACAGAAAATTACAATTTAAGAATGATAAATATGCCAAAGTTTTAGCCAAAGCACATTTAACATTGCAAAACAATTGGCGTATTCCTGTAGGAGAGCTTAAACACGAAGGTTTATTTCCTAGTTATCACTACAAATGGTTTAACGGATTTTGGTCTTGGGACTCTTGGAAGCACGCTGTTGGCTTGTCTTATTATGATACTAATTTGGCAAAAAACCAGATGAGGGCAATGTTCGATTTTCAGAGCGAAGATGGTTTTATTGTAGATTGTATTTTCCGAGACACTACTATTGAACCTCATAATTATCGGGATACTAAACCACCTCTTTCCGTATGGGCTGTAGTTAAAATCTATGAAAAAGATAAGGATATTGAGTTTGTAAGAGAGTTTTATCCTAAGCTTAAAAAATATCATGAATGGTGGTACAATAAACGTGATCATGATCAAGATGGGTTATGTGAATATGGCTCTACAGACGGAACACTAATTGCCGCAAAATGGGAAAGTGGTATGGATAATGCCATTCGTTTTGACAATTCTAAAATTCTAAAAAATGATGATGGCGCATATTCTATCAATCAAGAAAGTGTAGATTTAAATGCGTATTTGTATGCTGAAAAAATATATTTAAGCAGATTAGCTGAAGTTATAAATAGTCTGAAAGATGCTGAAAAATATAAGGTTGAAGCAGAAAGATTAAAAGATAAAATCCAACATCAATTCTATGATACTGAAGACGGTTGGTTTTACGATACAAATATTGAGGGAGATACTTTTATTAAAGGTGAAGGAAGCGAAGGTTGGACAGCTCTTTGGGCAAATGCAGCAACACAAGAGCAAGCCAATGCTGTAAAAATGAAATTAATGAATCCAAAAAAATTCTATACAAAAGTTCCTTTTCAAACCATGAGCGCGGATCATGAACGGTTCGATCCGTTAGAAGGTTATTGGCGAGGTCCAAACTGGTTGGATCAAGCATATTTTGGAGCAAAAGGGTTGCGAAATTATGGGTTTAACGCAGAAGCAGACAAAGCAACTATTCAGATTATTAAAGGTGCAGAAGGTATTTTAGGAAAAGGACAATCAATACGCGAAAATTATCATCCACTAACAGGTGAAGGGTTAAATGCTGAAAATTTTAGTTGGAGTGCAGCCCATCTTATAATGTTATTACAAAACGATTAATGAACTACGATAGCTTAAAAATATCAAATAAACAGGCAGAAGATATTCTCTTTAAACTTTTCAATATTAAAGGAAATGTTACAGAACTCCCTGGCGAAGTAGATTTTAATTTTAGAATTAAAACAGACAATTCAGAAGGTTATATTCTAAAAATTTCGCGTCCAAACGAAAATGAAAATTATCTCGATTTTCAACAAAAATTGTTACAGTTTGTAGAAGTTAATGGGCATAATATTATTGCACCAAAGGTAATAACAGACAGCAAAGGAAATTCTATTACTAAAATTACTGATGATTTTGGAAATGAGCGCAATGTTAGATTATTAAGTTGGGTATCAGGAAGAGTTTGGAGTAGTGTTAATCCACAATTAAACAATTTACGTTTTAGCTTAGGTGAGCAATGCGGATTACTTACTAAGGCTTTACAAGGTTTTAATCATCCAGAAGCACATAAAGAATTTGCATGGGATGTAGCACAATCACTTTGGACAAAAGAACATGTAGATTTGTTCCAGAAGGAAGAAAAAGAGATAATTCAATATTTTCAAAACCAATTTGAAAAATCTCTAGAAACATATTCAAAATTAAGAAAAGCCGTAGTTCATAACGATGCTAACGATAATAATGTTATTGTCTCTTCAGACGCTATTAACCCTACAGTGCAGGCAGCCATTGATTATGGAGATGCTATAAATACACAAATCATTAATGATGTTGCAATTGCCTGTGCGTATGCCATAATGAATCATTGTGATCCTTTAGAAGCGGCCTTACCTATTGTTGAAGGCTATCATTCTACGTTTGCTTT
Organism: Maribacter sp.; assembly: GCF_016744255.1. Lineage (GTDB taxonomy): Bacteria > Bacteroidota > Bacteroidia > Flavobacteriales > Flavobacteriaceae > Maribacter_B. The sequence goes on along the minus strand of NZ_JADGES010000046.1, from coordinate 11,456 downwards.
ACAAGAAGAAGAGTTAATTCACTTATATAATACAATTGCTATGCGATTGGTTATTTCGGTTACAAAATCTGCTATAAACAAGATTGAAGAACCAAATAATAAATACCTGTTAATCAGTGAAAAACCAGCATGGGAAGTTCTTAAAAAATGGCGAAATGTAAGTTCAGATTTTGCCTGTTTTAGCTTTAGAAATGCCTGTAGTTTTAACGCACACCCTACTGCTGTACCTTTTAATGACTGGGCATTAAACCAGAGTTTTAAACTTTCAGAAATTCTTCCGACAATAGAGAAAGATCAGATACATAGTTTAGATTTAAGTGTATCTAGTAAATGGATTGGGCATCAAGAAGATTTTAATGATTTAGATGTATTTGAGTTTAAAATTAAACAACTTCAAAATAAAGTTCCCAATAAAATCATAGCAGGCGGATATTTAGAACCAAGACCTTTATATACTTCAAATGCTTATGACAAAATAGGAAATTCTGGTAAAGAAAGTAGAACTATTCATTTAGGTATTGATTACTGGCTTCCAGAAAATACCCCTGTTCATGCGCTATTTGATGGGGAGATTATTGCTGCTGTAAATGATGCCGGAAATAAAGAATATGGCGGATTGGTAATTTTAAAACACCAAGCCAATGATTTTGAATTCTACACACTTTATGGTCATTTATCCGTTGCTAGTGCTACCAAACATAAAGTAAGTGACATTATAAAAAAAGGAGATAAAATTGGAGAATTAGGGAACTCTAAAGAAAACGGAAATTGGGTAACACACCTTCATTTTCAAGTAATGCTTTCTCTTTTAGATTATAAAAAGGATTTTCCCGGTGTTGCCTACAATAATCAAATAGAAGTGTGGAAAAGCATTTGCCCCAATCCAAATTTACTATTTAAATCAGAAGCTCTTCATAACAATGTTGAAACATCAAATGACAAATTAATAAATTACAGAAAGCAACATTTAGGTAAAAGTTTAAGCCTTCAATATAAAGTACCCATTAAAATGGTACGTGGAGCAGGACAATACTTAATGGATCCATATGGTAGAAAGTATTTAGACACCGTAAATAATGTTGCCCATGTTGGTCATGAACACCATGCAGTTGTAAAAGCAGGCCAAGAACAAATGGCGTTAATAAATACCAATTCTCGCTATTTACACGAGAATATTAATGCCTTGGCACAAGAACTTATAGAAACTTTACCACCAGAATTAAGCGTATTACATTTTGTAAATTCTGGTAGCGAGGCCAACGAATTGGCAATCCGAATGGTTAAAGCTACAACGGGCGAACGAGATATTATTGCTAGCGAAGTTGGGTACCATGGAAATGCCAACATGTGTATTGATATTAGCTCCTATAAATTTGATGGAAATGGCGGGAGTGGCGCACCAGAGCACACCCATATTTTTCCCTTACCAGATACATTTAGAGGAAAATATAGAGGAGAAGATAGTGCAGAAAAATATGCCCAAGAAGTTCAAAAGCAAATCGATATTGTACATAAAAAAGGCCGAGGTGTTGGCGCTTTTATAATAGAACCTATTATAAGTTGTGGTGGACAAATAGAGTTGCCAGATGGTTTTTTAGCCAAGTCTTACGAACATGTGAGAGCCGTTGGCGGGCTTTGTATTTCGGACGAAGTACAAACTGGTTGTGGTAGAATGGGAAAAACATTTTGGGGCTTTCAATTACACAATGTTGTTCCAGATATTGTAACTATTGGTAAACCCTTAGGTAATGGGCATCCTATTGCCGCAGTTGCTTGCACAAAAGAAGTTGCTGAAAAATTTGCTAATGGAATGGAGTATTTTAACACTTTTGGAGGCAACCCTGTATCTTGTGCTATTGGTGCTGAAGTTTTAAGAACTGTTAAACGAGAAAAGCTTCAAGAAAACGCTCTAAAAGTAGGGACATATTTAAAAGAGGAGCTCCAAAAATTAGCTCAAGAGTTTCCGATTATCGCAGATGTACGTGGACAAGGTCTATTTCTAGGTATTGAATTGGTCGATGCTAATATGAACCCCTTAGCCGAACAAACAGATTATTTAGCGAATAGAATGAAAGACCATGGTATTTTAATGAGTACTGATGGACCAGATCATAATGTATTGAAGATTAAACCACCGATTGTTTTTAACATAGAGAATGCCGAAGAGTTAATTCTTTATTTAAGAAAAATATTTACCGAAAATTTTATGCAACTTTAAAATTACATTAATGAGATTAAAATTATTATATACTATACTTTTTTGTATCACATTAGGTTGTAAAAAAACATCATTACCAGACGTTCCGGAGCAAACTTTTCATTATAATCATAAAATATTTGAAGATAATAAACTATCCCCACGGGCAACCTATTTTGGGTTTAAATCATCGACCATTTTAGATAAGAAAAACTCAGAGCGTTATTTAAGCTTAAATGGAGAATGGAAATTTAATTGGGTAAAAAATCCAAAAACAAGACCCACAACATTTCATAATGAAAATTTTGATGCCTCTGATTGGACAACCATTCCTGTGCCTGCAAATTGGGAAGTAGAAGGTTTTGGGCATCCAATATATTTAGATGAACGCTACCCTTTTGATACGAAATGGCCAAATGTACCAACAGATTACAATCCAGTAGGAACCTATAGAAAAGAGATAACACTGAAAAAGGACTTTTTACTAGAAGACGTTATACTCCATTTTGCAGCAGCAAAATCAGCAATGTATGTTTATATAAACGGTAACTATGTTGGGTATTCTCAAGGCAGTAAAACACCTGCAGAGTTTAATGTCACTAAGTATTTAAAAGAAGGTAAAAATATATTTGCGTTACAAATGTTTCGCTGGAGTGATGCTAGTTATCTGGAAAGCCAAGACATGTTACGAATGAGTGGCATTGAACGCGATGTATATTTATATACGCAACCAAAAGTATCTATTTCTGATTATTATGCATATACAAATCTAGATGAGAACTATACGAGCGGAATTTTTAAAAATACAGTTTCAATCATAAATAGCTCTGAAGTCCCTGTAAAAAGAAAAATATCTGTAGCTGTTTTTGACGGCAAAACTTTAAAATACTCAGATTTTAAAAATCTAAATATTTCTGCGAATGATAGTATTCAGTTTTCTTCAGAAAATGTAATTGAAAATATAAAATATTGGTCTGCGGAACAGCCAAGCCTCTATACATTAAAAATTGCTTTGGAAGAGGAAGCTAATACAAAAAACAATCAATATATCACTAGAAAAATAGGTTTTAAAAGTGTAGAAATTAAGAATGCCCAAGTGTTAATAAACGGGCAGCCTATATATATTAAAGGGGTGGACAGACACGAAACGGATCCATTTACAGGACATGTAGTGTCGCGGGAGTCTATGGAGAAAGACATTAGATTAATGAAGCAAAATAACATTAATGCAGTGCGCTCTTCGCATTACCCAAACGATCCGTATTGGCTAGATTTATGCGACAAATATGGGCTTTATGTTATTGATGAAGCTAATATAGAAAGTCATCCGCTAGCAATTAATGAAGATACTCAAATAGGTAACGAAATGAGTTGGTTACCGGCTCATGAAATGCGTACACAGCGCATGTACTATCGCGATAGAAACCACGCTTCTATTTATTCCTGGTCTTTAGGGAATGAGGCAGGAAAAGGAGATGTTTTTAGAACTACGTATAATTGGTTGAAAGCGCATGATGATAATCGTATTGTACAATATGAGCCTGCAGAAAAAGAAGATTATACCGATATTTATTGTCCAATGTACCCAAAACCAGAATATTTAATTAATCATGGCAAATCTAACTCAGAAAAGCCATCAATTATGATTGAGTATGCACATGCAATGGGTAATTCTGTTGGTAACTTACAAGATTATTGGAACATTATAGAAAGCTACCCCAACCTACAAGGTGGTTATATTTGGGATTGGGTTGATCAGGCGTTAGAATATAAAGATGAAAATGGCACCCCCTATTTAGCTTATGGTCACGATTATCATCCGAATTTACCAACAGACGGAAACTTTTTAAACAACGGATTGGTCGATCCTTATCGCAATCCTCATCCGCATTTAACCGAAGTAAAAAAAGTATACGAACCAGTACAATTCAATTATTTAGGCAATGGAGTCATAGAAATTAAAAACAAAAATTTCTTTAGCAATTTTTCAGATAAAACTATTTCTTGGAAAATTTTAAAAGATGGAAAAGAAATAATTCTCCATGAAAACTTTGTAATTGATGTTAAACCACAAGAAACTGAGAAAATTAAACTAGAAAATTTCCCTAATTCTTTTTCTTCAGAAAACGAATTTATTTTTCAAGTAAGTTTAATTCAAAATGGAGATAAAAATTTAATTCCAAAAGGACATGAAGTTGCTTGGGATGAATTTTTGCTTCAAAAAGGAACGTTTGGTAAGGCAACTTCTTCTAAAATAAATGATTTAGAAATAATTGAGGCTAACAATAGCATAAGTATTACAAATGATAAGGTTAATTTTAAAATTAATGATGAAACAGGAGAAATACAATTATGGACATACCAAGGAACAGTAATAACAAACAATGCTATACGCCCTAATTTCTGGCGACCACCAACAGATAATGATTTAGGAAATAATATGCACAAATGGGCTAAAGTTTGGCAGGATGCATCATATAATTACACCTCAAAATTGTTTAAAAAGCCTTTGAAATTGAATGATGCTGTAACTTATGTAGTTAATTACATTTTACCAAATAATGAAGCAAAAGTCAAAGTAAAATACATACTCAAATCTAATGGAGGTCTAAGCGTTGATTATAGTTTTACACCCAATCAAAAAGAACTACCAAACATTCCACGTTTAGGAATGTACATTACTCTACCAAGGGGTTTTACAGATATATCATGGTATGGCAAAGGTTCAACAGAAAGTTATTCGGACAGGAAAACAGGTGTAAAAACAGGTATTTATTCTGGGGGAATTATGGATCAGTTCGAAAAATATCTGCGTCCGCAAGAAACTGGAAATAAAACGGATGTTCGCTGGGTTAAAGTATCGTCCAATGACCTGTCCTTAAAAGCATCAAGTGATATTTTACTAAACACAAGTCTATGGCCATTTAATATGACCGAAATTGATTTTAATAGCGGTGACGCAAGCGAATCGGCTTCTGGTTTGGTCCCTGTAACTAAAAAGCATGGTGCAGATATTAAAATTGGAGAAACCATACAATGGAATATTGATTATTTACAAATGGGAGTTGGGGGTGATACATCATGGGGAAGATTAGTACATCCTGAATATACTATTCCTGCAAACAAAACTTACAAATACTCCTTTAGTATTGTACCGTACAAATAACTAGGAAACAATTGGTTTTGTAATAAACTCGGCTAAAAATTATATTCTAGCAAATAGACCCAAAATGTGGAGCCAAAACAAACCCCTTTGATGATTGCTCTGGAAGATTAATTAATAGAATCTACTCCTACTAAGGGAATACAAAACAAAAAAAGCGGCTTGATTATACATCAATGCCGCTTTTGGATTAAATAAGTAGTTAGTCTTCTATTTTTCTAATCGTGCTAAAAGTAGTTCTGCAACTTTCTCTGAAGATGCAGGGTTTTGTCCTGTAATAAGTAATCTGTCTTCGACTGTATAAGATCCCCAATCTGCTCCTTTAGAATATAAAGCGCCATTAGCTTGTAGCATATCTTCTACTAAAAAAGGAACTACATTGGTTAATTGTACTGCTGCTTCTTCCGTATTAGTAAACCCTGTAATCTTCTTGCCTTTTACTAATGGCGTACCATCTATATTCTTTACATGTTTAAAAATTGCAGGCGCATGGCATACAGCGCTTATAGGCTTATTACTAGAATAGAATGCTTCTATTAGTGCAATAGAGTTTTTGTCTTCTGCTAGATCCCATAATGGTCCGTGTCCACCAGGATAAAAGACAGCATCGTAATCTGCTGCATTTACTTTTACTAGTTCTAATGTCTGGCTTAGTTTTGTTTGTGTTTCTTTATCCGCATTAAAACGCACAGTTGCTGGAGTCTGAAAATCTGGCAACTCACTCTTTGGATCTATTGGTGGCTGTCCTCCTTTAGGAGAAGCAATAGTAATTTTTACTCCTTTATCTGTTAAAAGATAGTAAGGTGCAGCAAATTCTTCTATCCAGAATCCTGTTTTTTCTCCTGTATCCCCTAATGCATCATGGCTTGTTACTACAAACAATACCTTTTTCATACTTTCTTTTTTTATTGATACATTTTTAACCGTTCTTTTTTTAAGTTGTGCTGTACCGCTTGTGAATAACCCTAATGTTAGGATTATAAGTATACCTTTCTTCATTTATCTTTCGTTTTATATAAACTAGACAACAAAGGTAGAAGCTGAAATTGGGATAAAAATTGATGTAGGATAAGAAACTACGAAGTAGCTATTTCTTTTCTAATTCGACTAAGGCTTTCAGTGGTAATACCCAAGTAAGATGCAATATGATAATTCTTAACATTTTGTTCTATACTGGGGTACGTATGCGTAAAGGTTACATATCTTTCCTTTGCAGATAGCGCCAAATTCCCTAGAATTCTTTTTTGAAAGCCAGCAAAGGCTTTCTCCATTTTTTTTCTAAAGAAGCTTTCTAATTTTGGAATTTCAACATAAAAACGTTCCATGTTTTCTCTAGATAATTTATACAAGGTGGCATCTTGTAGGCATTCTATTTGTAAGATTCCTTTAGAAGAAGAAAAAAAAGCTGTGTAATCACTGATCCACCAATCTTTAACCGCAAATTGCACGGTATGCTCCTTCCCTTGTTGATTCACAAAAAATGCCCTTAAACAACCCTTAGACACAAAATATTGATGTAATACAAATTCATTAGCCTTCATTATGATGACTCCTTTTTTTATTTCTAACTTTGTGAAACCACTACTTATTTTACTAATCTCAACTGAAGATAAGGTAATATTTTTAAAAATTTCAGACACTATAACCTCTTCCATTTCATTGCTTTTTAGCTCCTATACATCTAATTATCAAATATATAAATAAATTTGCCGGAACAAAAAATTCACTAATTAACTTAATTCAAATTTACTCGATAATCGAGATTTAAATACTCCGAGGCTTGCTTCGAAATTTTAAGGTTGTTTTCCCACGAGGTAGTTTACTTTCTATTTAAAAATTACTCTATTGCCATACGCATATTCACAAGGTTATTTTTAAACCCTGCCTTTTCATAGGCTTTAATTGCAGGGGCATTGTTAGAATAAACATCCAAACGCAATTCATATATTTTCTTTTTAGTACACCAATTTTTTATCTCTGCAATGATTTTTTTATTCACTCCTTTTCCGCGAAACTCTGGCTTAACATACATAAAACCTAAATAGGCATAAAAATCGTGTTTTAAATAAGGTTTTGCTGCAAAAATTTTCACATAAGAAGATGCTATTACTTGATCGTTACAGATGGCAACTATTATTTCAGATTCTGAAGACTGTATTAATTCTCTTAAATCATAATAGGTTATTGAGCCTGGTTTTAATGTAGAATCAAACGGTCTTTCTGCGCTAATTACACCCTGCTCAAAATCCTTTAAAATGTCTAATTCACTCAAGGTCGCTGGCCTAAATATTAGGTTGTTCATGTGATTTTAGTGTGATTAAAATTAATGTAAAAATTTAAAAATCAGTCTTTTAATATGAATTACTGAACCTAAAACTTTATGTACTAGGTTTAGACCTATTCTCCAAAACCTACAAAGCTGTATTTGCTATTAACAATAATTATATACTCCTATTTCTTTAAGCTCACAAATAGTACCTTATCGGTCTATGCCTTTGATTATATTTTAATTAGGTCTACTAAAAACCGAATCTGGATTTTTGGTTTTATGATCCTTAAACAAGCGTTGTTGCTGTTTTACTGTCATAGTACTCCCGTCATGACTCCACCCTGGAGCACCAAATATATACCTAAGTTTATGTATTAGTTTTGGCGATTTTTTAGTGTCGTTCCAAATATCTTTAAACTCGTGTGTAAGTATTACAATAGGGTTGTTAGAACTTGGTGCATGAATAACACCATACTTAATATCTATAGAATCATCTAAAGGTAACCATGTACCAAAAAGTTTATCAAAAATATTTAAAAATCCTCCATGATTTTTATCTAAGTACTCTACATTTTGAGCATGGTGTACTTGGTGCATGGTATGCGTATTCATAAATTTCTCGAAAATGCCCAACTTTGGAAGTAAAACGGTATGTAGTTGAAATTGCCATAATGCTTCTATACCTAAACAAAATACAACCATTTCTGGCGAAAAACCTAAAGCCGGCATCCACATATAAAACAACGGTTTATACAAGAGTGTAAACCAACCATTACGAACTGCAGTTCCTAAATTAAAATTATCAGATGAATGGTGTACTATATGCGCTGCCCAAAGTATTCGTATCTCATGGTTTGCTCTATGGAACCAATAATATGTAAAATCATCTGCTAATTGACATAGAAGCCAAATATACCAAGCATATCCAAAAGATTTATAACCCATTATATTGGTATGAACGCCATCTACCATAGGATTAAAAAGTTCATATACATAGGTGAAGATTACGATTGCAGAAACCACTTTAAGTAAGGCGGCTAGAATAGCAGAGCCAACTCCCATAAAACCACTCGCAAATAAATCATTCCAATCATATAAATCATGGTGATGGTCGGAGTTTTTGCTATACGTTAATTCTAGTAAAATAAAAATAATAAAACACGGGGCTCCGTATACTAGAGGGTTGGTAAAATCCATAAAATCAAAAAATTTAAACAAATATAGTTATTAAAGAAGGGTTACTTCTTTAACACGTTCTGTTATTTTTACTTTTTAAATATTCCTAATACTTACTTTTCTTTATTCTGCAAAATCTCATTTTGTTGCTTCATTAATCGTTCTAAGCTCGCTAACAACTCAATATCTTTTGGTGTTGCTACTGTTTTATCCTCGGGGTCTTCGGCTCTATCTTTAAAATGATTTATAAATTTTAAAACTACAAAAATGGTTAAGGAAATAATTCCAAAGTCTACTAAAACTTCCAGTAGTTCTCCATACCCAATTGCAACTTCTTTTATCCCTTCTGTTGCTTCTCTTAAAACAATTTTTTTATCTACTAAAGAAACTCCTGGTGATAGTAATGATAAAGGGGGCATTAATACTTTCTTTACCAGAGTATTTACTACTTTATTAAAGGCTGTACCAATGATAATACCAATAGCCATATCTATCATATTACCTTTTACGGCAAAGGTTTTAAACTCTTGAATAAAATTTTTCATAAATACTTTTAAAAAAGGGTTATTTGTCCTTCATCATCGGTTTCTGCATCTGGGTTTTTATTATCCCCTTTAGGATCAGTATCCTTTATTTTAGAAGTTTTTGGTTTAGATGCTACATTTTCTTGCGTATTTTCAATCACCTCTAATTCTTCTATTGGTGTTTCCTCTATTTCCTTATGGGGTAATGGCTCTAATGCATTTACATTCTTCACCTTTTCGGAAGTCAATTGATTCCCTAGTGCTTTCATTCCTTTAATAGAAATAAATTCTTCTAAATCTACATTAAGATTAGGCTTTTGTTCTTTACCCCTAGCTTTTGCAAATTCTAATTCTACCACAGGTCTCCAGTCCGTAGAAATTAACTCTAAATACGATTTTGGGTGCTCTGTTATAATAAGGTCTTCCTTATTTTCGTGCTCAATTAAGAATCGTTTTACAGCTAATCTTTCTTTCTCTCCATCCCAATATATGGCAGATAATGGTTTTTTAGGATTCCATTTTTCTAACACCACCATATCGTCATCGAAATGAGAGGTTAGTGTTGGTAACATGGTTTTAACCATTCCTTTTTGTGTAACAATTAAGAGTAGATCATCTCCTTTAAATTCGCCCAATAACTCTCCTCTGCTATCTACATTTAATCTACGCACTACATCATCGAACCAAATTTTACGTGGTTTTAGGGTGGAAACTCCTTTTTCTTTAAGCTCTATACGTTTTACAGCGTATTTAGATACAATATTTCCTTTAGATGCTCTTCCTTTTATAATTACATCGGAAAAATCTATATCCCATTTTAATTTTTTAACACTCCCTACTTGGCGAAGATTTATAGTTACTACCTCTGCCTCTCCATTAGGGTTAGCACTGTAGTATAATACTTGCGATGCTGGTTTACCTGCAGTTAGATCATACAATTTATCTCTTGTCATACTAGTAACATTAAAACGTTTAATGTAAGTAGCACCGCCTTTACCATCTTTATAAATCATATTATAAGTGGTTCTGGCATCTTTCTTCTTAAATACGGCTACATGGATTATATTCTTCCCAATAAAGGTTTTAGAATCCACTTTAAAAACCATCATTTTTCCGTCTCCAGTAAACACAATGATATCATCAATGTCGCTACAATCTGTAACATACTCATCTTTCCGTAAAGATGTACCCACAAACCCCTCTTCTCTATTTACATAGAGCTTGGTATTACGAATAACCACTTTAGTGGCTTCTATATCATCAAAAATTCTAATTTCAGATTTACGCTCTCTACCTTTACCATATTTAGCCTTTAAGTTTTTAAAGTAGTCAATAGCAAATACAATAATATTAGCTAAATGATGCTTAACCTCTGCTATTCTTTCTTCTAAGCTATCTAAAAGCTGTTGGGCCTTATCGATATCGAATTTAGAAATACGTTTTATTCTTATTTCTGTAAGACGTAAAATATCTTCTTCTGTAACCGCTCTTCTTAAGTGTTTAACATGTGGTTTTAATCCTTTATCTATCGCAGAAATAACGCCTTCCCAAGTTTCCTCTTCTTCAATATCTCTATATATTCTATTTTCTATAAAAATACGCTCCAAAGAAGAAAAATGCCATTGTTCTTCTAGCTCCTTTAATTGAATCTCTAGCTCTCTCTTTAGTAATTCTACTGTATAGTCCGTAGAGCGCTTCAACATTTCTGTTACCCCAATAAACAAAGGCTTATTATCTTCAATAATACAACCCAATGGAGAAATAGACGATTCACATGCCGTAAAAGCATATAATGCATCTATGGTTTTATCCGGAGAAATACCGCTTGGTAGATGCACTAAGATTTCTACATCTGCTGCCGTATTATCCTCTATTTTTTTAATCTTAATTTTTCCCTTTTCATTGGCCTTTAAAATAGACTCTATTAAAGAAGAGGTGTTCGTTCCATAAGGAATTTCGGTTATAACTAGCGTATTTTTATCTAGTTGCGACATTTTAGCTCTTACTCTAATTTTCCCGCCACGAAGACCATCGTTATAATTACTAACATCTATGATACCCGAAGTAGGAAAATCTGGGAAAATAGTAAAACGAGACCCTTTTAAATGTTTTATGGAAGCATCTATA
>NZ_JADGES010000154.1 GCF_016744255.1 Maribacter sp. | reverse complement strand
ATAGCTTGTAGATATTGTTCTATATATTTTACCATTAAGGCCTAATTGTAATGCCCCTCTATAGTTATTTGATTTGTAGATTATGTTTTCTGTGGATGTGATGTCGGTTTCATATAATGAATATTGAAGCAGAGAAGATTTATGACCGGCGCCTTCTAATGCGCTCACATCATTAGAAGTATGAGCGTAAAAGTAATTTCCGTTGGTTGAAAATTCTATTCCATAAGCATTTTTGTTTTCATCTAAGATGTTTATTTGCCTTTGGTTGGTAAGTATACCTGTTATAGAATTAAAATCATAAATAAATAAACCAGCAGACATATTAGCACTTGCCATTTTATTTCCGTCGGGAGAAAATTTTAGATAGCCTCTAGGGTCTTCAATATTTAAGTTCGCAAATGTATTCTTAACGGAATTAGTTATAACTCCAGTTGTGTTTATTTCAAAGGCATGGTAGGTATTATAGGTAGAAGTTAGCCCATCTAAAGAAGCTAGAGTCACCAGCCATATAGATTTGTCTGAACAGTCTTTTATTACTGCGGAAACCTTTTCAGAGCAATCTTGCAATAGATTCGTATTTTTTTCAATAACACTTCCATTACCATTATCTAAGCGCATATCAACAGTAGAATAATTTAATCCATAATCAGGATCATTTTCAGAAACAGAGGTGTCTACGGTAAAAATGTAGTAAATGTTTGGGTCTTCTGGTTTAGGTATGATTAGTGCGGATTGGGTACTGGAAGAATCTCCGTATAATCGAGTTCCATTATCCATTATGTTGTGATTGCGGTCAAAAACGGTAATGCCGTCGGTATAAAATACTAAATCACCAAAGTTATCCGAAATAGAGGTGCATCCTTCCAATGTGTTTAACCTACCATTAGTTAAAGCAGTAACACTGCCATCGTTATTAAAGTGAATGCCTGCTCCTTCACCAAAATACCAATTGGAAGTTTCTATTTGTCCTAGAAGGAAAAAGGAACTCATTAAATTAAGTAATAAAAAAAAGTGCTTTTTTTTCATATTCTATAGTACTAGAGATACAATATAATATAAAAAGAAAAAATAGCACTTAAATTTTCGTAATACCTTGAAAAAGAATAAACTTCGTTGTTTATAAATCTCTTTTCTTTAGCAATGCGTGAGAGGAATAAATGAATATTGCTGTCCAACCTATTACTATTACTATTTCGTACCAATGGGTGTGGTAATTTAAAGAGATTTTTTCACCTACTTGATCCGCAACTGTCTGTACCGCTTCTAACCGAGTAAATGGTTCTTTAATTAGATTAAACATAGATTGTAATGGGAAGAACCCCATTACGGTATTGGTAGTGTCACCGTCAAACAATTTCCAACGAATTATGCCTCTAATTATCCCTTCTAAAATTTGCCATAGAATTAAAAAGCCTAAAGCAAAAGCAGAACGTTTAACTAAAATACCTAGGAATAAGCAAAAAGAAAAGAAGCCAACTAGTTTTATGAAAAATGCAAAAACAAAGACTAAATCTGAAAATATGATAGAAAGCTCATTAAAATCGGAGTATACTAGTCCTAGTATTAGCGAAACAAAGAAGACAAATATAGTAGATACAATAGCGAAAGTGATTACCGTTAAAAATTTAGAGAGTATAAATTCCTTTTTAGATAAACCATCTATTAAGTTTTGTTTGATAGTTTTATTACTGTATTCATTAGCCATCATAGAAACAATAACAATAGCTAAGAATAATTTAAAGAAACCAGTTACAAAGGTGTTAAAATGCCATATATAAGGAAAATTAAAGATGCCAACTTCTGCTAGATGAAATTTAATTGGTCCTATGTCAAATTTTATAGCGGCTATTAAAGCAATGGAAGTAAGTAAAATAAAATAGGCAAGAATCAAAACCTTACTAGCTCTGTTATTCCAAAGTTTTATAAATTCTATTTGAAGTAATCGTATCATTATATTTTTTTTGGGAATGGATTAATTGGCTTGGTTTTTTGTTAGAGCTAAGAATTGTTCTTCTAGGCTCTCTTTTCTTTTTACTAAATGCGATAATACTATCCCTTTTTGAAAAAGTGTTTGGTTTAGGTCCTCGGCATTTAATTCTTCTTTTAGGAAACCAGTAATTAGTCCGTCTTCATATTTTATCTCTCCAAAACTGCTATGCTCTTCTAGAATTTTTTTTAATTTTTCTGGTTCTCTTGTTTTTAATTCAAAAAAGCCATGACTGGCTAACATGCCGTCTACACTGCCTGCATATAATTTCTCTCCTTTTCTTAAGATAACCACATGGCTACAGACTTTTTCTACTTCATCTAATAAATGAGAAGCCAAAAGTATGGTAGTACCCTGAGAAGCAATTTTTTTAATAATCTCTCTTATTTGGTGAATTCCCTGTGGGTCTAAACCGTTTGTAGGTTCGTCTAAAATTAAAATTTCTGGGTCGTTCAATAAGGCAGAGGCAATAGCTAAACGTTGTTTCATTCCTAGGGAATAGGTTCTAAATTTGCTATGTTTCCTATCTAATAACCCTACTAATTTTAGCTTTTCTTCAATTTTTTCTTCGGAAACATCTTTTATTTTGCAAACCAATTTTAGGTTTTGAACTGCAGTCATATAAGGGTAGAAATTGGGTCTTTCAATAATAGCACCTACTTTTTTAAGAGCTTCATGTGTAGAAAGAGTGCCATTAAACCAAGAAAAATCACCTTCTGTTCTATTTACAACATTTAAGACAATCCCTAGGGTAGTAGATTTTCCACTGCCGTTGGGGCCTAGAATACCATAAACATTTCCTCTTTCGATAGTAAATGAAAGGTTTTTTACAGCGGTAAGGGAACCATATTTTTTGGTAAGATTAGTAACCGTTAGAATATTTTTCAATTTGATTGATGTTTTAGAAGGATTATGGTAACAAGACGAGCTAACTGGAGTTTTGTTACAAATTTATTGGAGCAAAAAAACAAATAAGTTGTGTGTTGAAAAAAAAATACTTCAATAGAATGATGAAATAATTGATTTTTAAAGTATAGAAATATATGTATTGCTAGTTTGTTTTATTTGGTAATATCTGTAAACTTATACTTAACTTGTATCTTTAGTTACTTTTAAAAGAATAAAAAATGTCCGATGAAAAATTAATGTCGAAAAAGAAGCCTGCCTATCCTGTTAACGAGGATTTAGATGCTTATTTGGAAAGTTATAACAGAAAAATTGAGATCCCTATTTTTTATGAAGACTTATTACGGTTTTCAGGTTCTGTTACCGTTTATGATGTTAATGATGAAGATACCTTATGGATTAGAGTGTATTATTCTGAATATGAAAGACAAGAGATAGATTTAAGTCTAAAGAAGGTGTATTCTATTTTGCATTCGGATGGTAGTGATAGTATTATTCAGTATCTAAATGTAGATGCAGTAGACTATTGTACGTTTGGTAATTCTAAACCATTTCGTATAAAAGTTAGAAATATTCTTAATGATAATTTCACCTATTTTTATGTAAAGAAAACAGATGCTTCTAGAGTTTACGGATTAGAACTAGAGCATATGCTATCTCCATATAATTTAAACTTTTTAGTGCATAAAGACACTTTAATTGAGGAGCATATTGCAGGTATTCCTGGAGATTTTTTTATAAAAGAAATGTTGCCTAAATGTACTGAGTCGGAAAAAGCGCAACTTGCAAAAGAATTTGTAAAGTTCAATGAAAGATGTATGATTAGGTTACTTGGCGATATGCGTTCGTATAACTACGTTATTGTACCTACGCACGATTTTGATCATGTAGTTTATAAAATTAGAGCTATTGATTTTGATCAGCAGTGTTTTGAAGGGAAGCTAAAAGTATATAGGCCTCAGTTTTTTAAAGAAAATTTTTTGATGGTGGAGTTGGTGCGAAAAAAATTGCAAAAATATTCTGTTGATCAATACAAGGTAGAAGAACGTTCCATAGTTGCAAAACGAATAATAAGTTGGGAAAAAAGACTGGCCAAACTCGTAAATATTTGTAAAAAGGATAGCATATCTGTTCCTGAGAATATAGTAATGTTAAAAGATTTTATTTACGATCTAACACTAGATATGGATTTTAAAAAATGCAATTCTATGGGTGAGGTTTTAGAATTGAGCTTAGATTTTGTAAAAAGGAATTACGAAGATGTAAGCATGCGCCAAATTATAGAGAGTAAGTATTAAAAAAAAAAGCTTTGTAATAGAATGTATTACAAAGCCTTTTCATATTCTTATTAGTGAATTTAACTTTTTTCTTCTTTGTTAAAATATACTAAGTAATAATACATTTGTTTTTCTTCATCCCATCCTTTTTCTACAAATTTTTCTGCAGATTCGGGGTTGATAAAATCCATTTTAATTTGAATATGAGTATCTAAATTAATTACATTTTTAATTTTTTTCCTAGCATCCGAAACTGCTTTGTTTGCAATATCAAAAGTGGAAACATCTTCAATACTATACTTAGGGCCTTTTTCTACTTTGTAGTTTTTAAACTCGGGTATTAATTCCGGGTTTTCCATAACTTCATTTAAGAAAGTACTTTCTTCAAATTCGTCATTTTTAGCAAAATGGTTTACAGCTCTGTTCATAAAAAGAACTTCTTGCTGTTTATCCTCAGCAGGTAAAACAACATCTTTAGCAAAGTCTTGGCAGAACTTAATATAGTTTTTGGTGTAGAAATTTTCATCGGCCAAAGCTTCTACTCCTAAAAAATTTTCTAACCAATATTTAGTGTCATATCTATTACTATCAACAGACAGTACTTTAAAACCTTCTTCTTTGGCAGTATTAAAAATTAAACAGCCTTTGTCTAATTTATTAATGTTTATACCTTGCTGTACTAAAATATTAAGGTTATCCGCTGTTTCTTCAAATTGAAGAAAATCATGTTTAAGCTCACTTTTGAAAATACCTACGGCCTCTACTTTTACATTATCTAACATTATGTTAGATAAATGAGCAATATAAACTTCTCCACTTTTAATATGAGGGTGGTTAGATTGTTCAAATAAATGAGTGGCTATTCTTTTAGAGTTGGAATGTAAACTTGATGGATTTATAAATATATCAGAAACTATTTTATATATTTCATTAAACTCAATATCTACTTCATTAGAAAGTTTAAAATAATTTTCTTCTTTTTCT
>NZ_JADGES010000045.1 GCF_016744255.1 Maribacter sp. | reverse complement strand
CACTTATAAAGGATAAGAAGACCCTTTTATAAACTATGATAGAAATACGAAGTAAACTACCTCTAGGAGCAAGCCCCGAGGTATTCGTAGGAAAACAACCTTAAAATTTCGAGGCAAGCCTCGGAGCATTTAAATCTCGATTATCGAGTAACAGTCCTTTTAGTTAGCCAAGTACCATTAAATGAGAATATAAAAGCTTTTTAAATTATAACAGAACAATAAAAAATAACATGATGAATACAGCATCTTTATTAGAGAATATTACATACCAAGAAAACGATAAACCTACAGTTACGGTTTTATTAAAAACGGCGAATACCAAAGAAGTACGTATAGTAATGAAAAAAGGGCAATGCATGAAAGAGCACAAAGCGCCCTACCCTATTATTATTGAAATGTTTGATGGAGAAATTGATTTTGGCATAAACGGAAACAAACAAATCTTAAAAAAAGGAGATATGATTGCTTTGGAAGCCAATGTACCGCACGATTTATCTTGTTTACAAGAAAGTATTATTCGTTTATCTATTTCCGTACAAGATAAAGTAGAACGCGTTAACCAAGTTATAGCATAAAAAAATTAGGTTAGCGCTTATTAGCTTTGTTATTATACAATTAGAAAAGAAAAAACACCCTTTACTACATGGTAAAAAATATAGAAAATAGAGAAGACATACGTGTATTAGTACATACTTTCTATAGACATATAAGAGAAAATGAGTTGCTAGGCCCCATTTTTAATAGTCATATAAAAGAGGAACAATGGCCGGCGCATTTAGAGAAGCTAACCGATTTTTGGGTAACCGCACTTTTAGGAGACGTCTGTTTTAAAGGAAACCCTACCATAGCACACCGAACGGTAGATAAAAATTTGAACCACTCCATTGCTCCCTATCATTTTGAGCAATGGATCACCTTATGGCATTCTACCATAGATAGCTTGTATGTGGGAGAACTAGCCAATAGAGCAAAAATGACCTCCGAAAGAATGGCTATGGGACAATTTAATGCCATTTGTAGTTTTAGAGATCCAGAGTAATAAAAAAGTGGTTTAAAATGACAATTGTATTTTGTGTGGTTGGGGCTTATCCTAGTACAACAAAAACCAGCTTTAACATGCTTATGGCTAGTGTATAGTTTAGTATTGTTGTTCTTGAGGTTAACTTAAAATGATGACAGCAGACTCTAAAATAGACTTGTTTGGCACCGCAGAACATGTTAAGGCAAAGTTATCTGCAGATAGTGAATTAAAAGATTACGATTTAGAAATTGAAGACTTAGAACTGGATCTTCTTGCCGATTCAAGGGCTTATTTAACGGTTTCTAATACCATAGATATAGAAGCCAAAGCAGGGAGTAAATTTTATTACAAGGGAGATGCTATTATAACTCACGAAAACATAAATAGCGGTTCAAGAATCATTAAAAAGGATTAACAAAACCAAAAAAAGGGTGCTTCTTATAAACACGTAAGAAGCACCCTTTTTCGCCTCATGGTATTATTTTTCTCTACCTTTTAGAACCGTCTCTACATCTTTCAAAGTAAAACCTTTTGCTTGTAGAAGCATTAGATAGTGAAAGAGTAAATCGGCACTTTCGTTTAAGAATAAATCGTCATTATCATCCTTTGCTTCTATAACAACTTCTACAGCTTCCTCTCCTACTTTTTGCGCTAGTTTATTAATTCCTTTTTCAAAAAGAGAAGCAACATAAGATGTAGTACCATCCGAAGTTGTTCTTCTTTGTTCTATAGTTTTTTCTAATTGTGATAAAAAACCAAAATTAGATATGTTTTCTTCTTTCCAGCACGTATCTGTTCCTGTATGACACGTTGGTCCTACGGGATTTACGGAAATCAATAAGGTATCATTATCGCAATCATTTTTTATAGCAACAAGGTTTAAGAAATTACCACTTTCCTCTCCTTTGGTCCACAACCTATTTTTTGTTCTACTATAGAAAGTAACTTTTTTGGATTCTATCGTTTTGGCATAGGCCTCTTCATTCATATACCCCAACATCAATACATTTTTAGTAGTGGCGTCTTGTATAATTGCAGGAATTAAACCATCGTTATTTTTATTAAAATCTATGTTCATTATGTTTCTTTTATCGTGTTCTATTATAATCGAACCGGAATTTCATTTTTCTTTAATTCTTTTTTTAAATCTACGATTTCAATCTCTTTAAAATGGAAAACACTTGCTGCTAGTGCTGCATCTGCTTTTCCTTCGAGAAAAGTATCTGTAAAATGTTGCATGGTTCCTGCTCCGCCAGATGCAATTATAGGAATATTCAATTCCGTAGATAAGCGTGCTAATGCCTTATTTGCAAATCCGTTTTTTGTGCCATCATTATTCATGGATGTAAATAATATTTCACCAGCACCCCTTTTTTCTACCTCTTTTGCCCAATCGAATAAATTAAGTTCCGTAGGTACCTTTCCTCCCATTAAATGTACTATCCAAATCCCATCGATTTTCTTTGCATCTATAGCCACCACAATACATTGGGAACCAAATTTAGCCACTAAATCGTTAATCAATGGAGGATTTTTAATAGCAGAGGAATTTATAGATACTTTATCTGCTCCGTTTTGTAACAGAACATCTACATCTTCTACAGAAGAAATTCCACCACCAACGGTAAACGGAATATTTACTTTTTCGGCTACATGATATACCAACTCTGCTAATGTTTTTCTGCGTTCTTCGGTTGCTGAAATATCTAAAAAAACTAGTTCGTCGGCACCTGCTTCTGCATAAATTTCTGCCAATTCCACAGGGTCACCAGCATCTCGTAAATCAACAAAATTGATTCCTTTAACGGTTCTTCCGTTTTTAATATCTAAACAAGGAATTATTCTTTTAGTAAGCATTTGTTTAATTATTTAGTTTGGAATTATTTAGAAAGGATAAAATTTTCTAGCTGTTTTAAACTTATTCTATTTTCATAGATAGCCTTTCCTATAATAGTTCCTTCACACCCCATTTCTTCTAATTTAGGTAACTCATCAAAAGTAGATATACCACCACTCGCTATAAGCTTTAAGCCAGACTGAGATTGTTCTAGTATTTTTTTGTATAAATCAAAAGAAGGGCCTTCTAGCATACCATCTTTACTAATATCTGTGCAAATAACATAGTTTATACCTTCTTTTTGATATCCTTGAACAAAAGGAACCAACTCTTCTTTAGATTCTTCTAACCAACCAGAAACGGCTACCTTTTCATCCATTGCGTCTGCACCAAGAATAATTTTATTCGCTCCATACGTAGAAATCCATTGTGTAAACCTTTCACGATTCTTAACAGCAATACTTCCTCCTGTTATTTGGTTAGCACCACTATTAAAAGCTATACGCAAATCATCATCTGTTTTTAAACCGCCACCAAAATCTATTTTTAGGCTAGTTTTAGAAGCAATTTGTTCTAAAATCTTATGGTTTACAATATGTTTAGACTTTGCCCCATCTAAATCTACTAAATGCAGGTATTCTATACCGTGCGCTTCAAATTCTTTAGCGACTTCTAAAGGGTTCTCATTATACACTTTTTTAGTGTCATAATCTCCTTTTGAAAGTCGTACACATTGTCCTTCAATAATATCTATTGCTGGTATTATTCTCATTCTAATTTTTGTTTATCTATGGACATCCATAAAGGAGAATCTCCTATTACTTTAAATCCATATTTAATATAAAGCTCTTGCGCATCTTTTGTTTTTAGCGCTAAAGTGTTTAGTTTTTTAATTACATCATGCTTAAGGATAAAAGAAATTAACTGTTTTCCTATACCTTTCCCTTGAAATTTTTCATCCATAATAACATCCATAATATATCCAAAAAAAGTATAATCGGTAACTACTCTCGCAAAACCAATTTGAATATTATCTTTAGTATATACCCTAAAACATAAGGAGTTTTCAATAGTGCTTTCCACCTCTTTTAAAGACCTTCCTTTGCCCCAATACGAAATAGAACCTATATAATTATGAATGAAATTTACATTCAATAATTTTTTATCGGTAGATATATAGTAAGATGTACTCATTACATTTCTAAAAAATTACGCAATATTTGTTCTCCGACTTTACTACTTTTTTCTGGATGAAATTGTGTTCCGTAAAAATTTCCTTCTTGCAAAGCAGCACTATAATTAACACCATAACCCGAAACGGCAATGGTTTCTTTACAAAGTGGCGCATAAAAACTGTGCACCATATAAATATGTGATTTTTCGGGAATAGCAGCAAAGAGTTTGGATTTTAGATCTGCTATTTCATTCCATCCAATCTGTGGGACTTTTACGTCTGTAATAAATTTTACCACATCTATATTAAAAATACCTAGACCTGTAGTTTTTCCTTCCTCAGAAGAATTGCACATTAATTGCATACCCAAACAAATCCCTAAAACAGGTTGTTTTAAAGTAGGAACCAATGTATCTAAACCACTTTTTCTAAGTTTAGTCATAGCACTACTGGCCTCTCCTACGCCTGGAAAAATAACTCTATCCGCAGCCTTTATTTCCTCTACATTATCCGTTAAAACAGCCTCGTACCCTAAACGCTTAATAGCAAATTTTATACTTTGAATGTTTCCTGCTCCGTAATTTATAATTACTATTTTCATTTTTATATAAGTAGTTAAGTAGCTAAAAAATATCAACTTCTTAATTATAACATTCCTTTGGTACTTGGCAAAAACATTTTGTTTGCATCTCTTTTAACTGCCATTTTCATTGCTTTTGCAAAAGCTTTAAAAATACCTTCTATTTTATGATGCTCATTAATACCCTCTGCTTTTATGTTTAAGTTGCATTTAGCCCCATCGGTAAAAGATTTAAATAAATGGAAAAACATTTCGGTTGGCATTTTACCAATCATTTCGCGTTTAAACTCCGCATCCCATTCTAGCCAATTACGGCCACCAAAGTCCACAGCAACTTGTGCTAAACAGTCATCCATAGGTAAGCAGAAACCATAACGTTCTATACCTAATTTATTTCCTAATGCTTTATGGAACAATTCTCCTAAGGCAATCATAGTGTCTTCAATAGTATGGTGTTCATCTACATGTAAATCTCCATCTACTTTTACGGTTAAATCCATTGAACCATGCCTACCTATTTGGTCTAACATATGGTCAAAAAAGTCAATGCCTGTAGCAATGTTATTCTTTCCAGAACCATCTAAATTTAGTTTAATATAAATCTTAGTTTCGTTGGTATTACGGGTAATTTCTGCAACTCTATCTTCTAGTTTTAAAAATTCATAGATTTCTTCCCAGTTCGTAGATGTTATAGCAATAGCATCCTGGATACTCTTTTTATTCGCCTCTATTTCGTCTGCTCCTAATTCTGGGTCTTCCGATAAGAAGATGCCTTTAGCTCCCAAATTTTTAGCCAATTCCATATCTGTAATACGGTCACCTAAAACAAAAGAGTTTTTTAAATCGTATTCATCGTCATTAAAATACTTGGTTAGTAAACCTGTTCTTGGTTTGCGAGTTTCTGCATTTTCATTGGGGAACGTTTTGTCTATATAAATAGCAGCAAATACAACTCCTTCTTTCTCAAAAGCAGCGATAATTTTATTTTGCGCTGGCCAAAAAGTATCTTCAGGAAAAGAATTGGTTCCCAAACCATCTTGGTTGGTAACCATAACTAATTCATAATCCAATTCATTGGCTATTTTTGCCATATATTGAAATACTTTTGGGTAATATTCTAACTTCTCTAAACTATCTAACTGATAATCTACAGGAGGCTCTAATACCAAGGTTCCGTCGCGGTCTATAAAAAGTACTTTTTTCATTTTATATTAGTTCTTTTAAAGCTTTAATCAATACTATATTTTCCTCTCTTGTCCCAATAGTTAAACGTAATGTGCTAGAGCATCCAGATTGTGTACTTCTATTACGAACCACAATTCCTTTTGCAATTAGTTCTTTATATCTTGTATCAGCATCATCAAACTGTACGAGAATAAAATTGGCATCGGAAGGATATACTTTAGTTATACAATCCATTTTAAGCAATTGGTCCATTACAAATTCTCTTCCTTCTAATAATCTTCCAATTTTCTCTTGTATTAAGGGTAGATTTTCTAATTTACTAAGCGCCTTCTTTTGCGTTAGACTGTTTATATTATAAGGTAATTTTATGCGGTTTAATACTTCAATAATTTCTTTAGAAGCGTAGCACATTCCCAAACGAATACCCGCTAAACCATAGGCTTTAGATAAGGTTTGGATAATAATTAAATTAGGAAATTCTTTTAACCTTTGCAGCCAACTAGGCTGATTGCTAAAATCTATATACGCCTCATCGATAACCACTAGCCCCTTAAACTGGCTTAGTAACTCTTCTATTTTTTGTATCTCTATAGAATTACCCGTTGGGTTGTTAGGACTGCAAATAAAGAGCATTTTTGTGTTCGCATTGCTTGCCTCTAAAATAGCATCCACTTTAGGTTGAAAATCTTCTGATAGATTTACTTTTTTTAATTCTATATCGCTAATATTCGCTTGTACCTCATACATTCCAAATGTTGGTGGAAGTACAATTACATTGTCTTCTCTAGGTTGGCAAAAAGCATTAAAAAACAGGCTAATTAATTCATCGCTACCATTACCCAATAAGATATTTTCTTCCGAAATATTTTTAATTTCAGAAAGTCTAGCTCTTAGTCCACGATGCTGTGGGTCTGGATATCTATTCAATCCATTTTCAAATGGACTTTCATTAGCATCTAAAAGCATCATTTTATCGCCATTTCCTTGAAACTCGCCTCTGGCTGAAGAATATGCTTTTAATTTCCGTATGTTTGGCCTTACTAGACTATCTAAGTTGAAATTATCCATTTCTTTATTCTAAACTTTTTAAACGTAATGATACGGCGTTTTTATGTGCCTGTAAACCTTCAGCTTCCGCCATTAATTCAATAGCTTTTCCTATTTCTTGAATACCTTTTGGTGCTATTTTTTGAAAAGTCATACTTTTTAAAAAACTATCTAAATTTACACCGCTATATTGTTTGGCGTAACCGTTAGTTGGTAAGGTATGGTTGGTTCCTGAAGCATAATCTCCTGCGCTTTCAGGAGTGTAATTACCTATAAAAACAGAGCCTGCATTCTTAATTTGATTTATAAATAAATCTTCATTAGTAACACATAGAATATAATGTTCTGGCCCATATTCATTGATTAAATCAATAGCTGTTTGGTCCTTTTCTACAAAGATTAATTTACTATTTGCAATTGCTTTTTCTGCAATATTTTTTCGTGGCAGATCATTGATCTGTTTTGTTATTTCAATCTCTACTTTTAAAATAAACTCTTTTGATGTAGAAACTAAAATTACTTGACTATCTATACCATGTTCTGCCTGACTTAATAAATCGGACGCTACAAAAGCTGCATTTGCAGAATCGTCTGCCATTACCAAAAGTTCACTAGGACCTGCAGGCATATCTATGGCAACACCATGTTTGGTTGCTATTTGCTTTGCTACCGTTACATATTGATTTCCTGGTCCAAATATTTTATATACTTGCGGAATAGTTTCTGTACCAAAAGTCATTCCTGCAATTGCCTGAATTCCACCAACTTTAAAAATCTTAGTAACACCACATAAATTAGCAGTATACAGAATTGCTGGATGTACATTTCCTTCCTTATCTGGTGGAGTACACAAAATAATTTCTTCGCATCCTGCAATATTAGCAGGTATTGCCAACATTAAAATGGTAGAAAATAGTGGAGCTGTACCACCTGGAATGTATAAACCTACTTTTTGAATAGGACGTTTTTCTTGCCAACATTGTACGCCGGTTGCAGTCTCTACCTCTACTTTAGTAGTTTTTTGAGCTTTATGAAAAATTTCAATATTTGCTTTTGCAAGTTGAATAGCTTTTTTTAAATCTTCTGAAACAGTTGCTACAGCAGAATTAATTTCTTCTAAGGCTACTACGTTACAAGTAAGGGTTACACCATCAAATTTTTGGGTATAGTTATTTATAACAGCATCGCCACCTTCTTGGACTTCTTTAAAAATACCATTTACGGTATCTTCTATATCTGCTACCGTTTGTGTTGGTCGCATCAGAATAGTTTTCCAATCTTCGCTATTTGGATTATATATTTTATTCATTATTTCTATCAAAAACGTTTCTCATGTGGTATCCTTCAGCAACATATCCTTGGTCTTCCCAAAATTGGATACCTCTTTTATTAGTTACGTAGCAGTTTATTTCACTACTATTACAACCTATTTCTTTGGCATGGTTTAAAATCCAATCTAACATTAATTTACCAACACCCATACTACGGTATTCTTTACTAATAAAAACATTATCGGGCTCTATATGCTTACCAATATAGAATTTGTTAAGAATCCAAAAACCACAAATACCAATTAAATTATCCACATGGTAAACTCCAATACATTGGTAGTTCATTTTTTTCATTTCGAATAATCTCTCTTTTAAAACATCCTCTAACACTTTTCCACTATTTAGTTGCGATATTAATGGAATTATGGTTTCTAATTCGTTTTTAGGAATTAAATTAATTCTGAGTATCTTTTCCATAGCCATAAACTATAATACCATTTTTTCAATAGGGCAAACTAATAAGCCCTCTGCTCCTGCTTGTTTAAGTTCATCTATAACTTCCCAAAATTTATTTTTATTAATAACGGTATGTACAGAACTCCAACCTTCTTCAGCCAATGGTAATACAGTAGGGCTACGCATGCCAGGTAATAAAGATATAATTTCATCTAATTTGTCATTAGGAGCATTTAAAAGAACATATTTAGACTGTCTTGCCGTTAATACTGCCTGAATTCTAAACTGTAATTTTTCAAGTATTTCTTTACGTTCTTCTGATATTTTAGGGGATACAGCAAGTACTGCTTCACTCTTTAACATCACTTCAACCTCTTTTAAGCCATTTTTAAATAAAGTGCTGCCACTAGAAACAATATCGCAAATACCATCGGCTAGACCAATATTAGGAGCTATTTCTACAGAGCCATTAATTATATGGATATCTGCTTTAACTCCTTGTTTATTTAAATATTCTTTTACCGTATTTGGGTACGAAGTAGCTATACGTTTTCCTTCGAAATAAGTAACAGAAGGGTATTCCACTGCTTTAGGTACAGCTAAACACACTTTGCATTTTGAAAAACCTAGCCTTAAGTCAAAAGCGATTCCTTCTCCTTTTTCTATTAAAACATTTTCGCCTATAATAGCTATATCTACAACACCATCTTTAAGGTATTGCGGAATATCCCCATTTCTAAGATAAAAAACTTCCATAGGAAAGTTTCTGGCAGATGCCTTAAGCTGGTCTTTGCCATTGTCTATAGATATACCACAGTTTTTTAGTATTTCTATGGAATCTTGATTAAGACGTCCTGATTTCTGAATTGCAATTCTAATTTTAGTCATTCTTTTTATATTTTGCTCGGAAACCAAAAGGATTAAAAAAACAAAACCCGTTTGATTTCTCAAACGGGTTATATATATTTAGTTTACACAATACAATATCACCTCGCTTGAGAGCCAGTATGAAAATGATGATGTGTATTTGTATTTTTCATGATACTGTAAAAGTAAAATTTATTTTAATCTAAAAAAATTAAAAATCATTTTTTTAACAACTATTCATATTTTCTTAATAAACCTAACAGTAATTTAGTTATTCCCTAAAATTAAAGGCAAGCCTGATTCGCCACCACCAACAATAATTACTTTTGCATTTGGAGACTCGGATAACTTAATTGTTGCGTCAATACCTTTATCTCGTAAAATTTTATCTGTTAAAGATGCACTTAAAATTTTATTAGCATCAGCTTTACCTTGTGCTTCAATGGTTACTTTCTCTGCTTCTTTTTTGGCAGTTACTAAACGAAATTCATATTCTAAAGATTCTTGCTCTTGCTTTAACTTACGTTCAATAGCTTCTTTAATAGTACCTGGCAAAGTTACATCACGCACTAAAATTTCATTTAACTGAATATACTGTCCATCTACAATTTTCTTTGTTTCTTCATAAATTTCTGCTTGAATAGCATCTCTTTTACTAGAATATAATTGTTCTGGTGTATAACGACCTACAACACTTCTTGCTGCCGAACGAATAGTTGGCAATAGCACTCTTTGAATGTATTCTTTCCCTTTTTCTTGATGTAATTTTCCAAGAAATTCTATTTTAGGCTGAAACCATGCAGAGGCATCTAACTTAATTTCTAATCCGTTAGAAGAAAGTACTTGCATTTTTTCAAATACTTCTTGTTGTCTTACTTCATAAACAAAAACGTCATTCCATGGAGCAACAAGATGAAATCCTTCACCCATTGCAGGCTTATCAGTTACTACTCCACCATCAAAAGTTTTGTATAATACCCCGGCCTGTCCAGAAGTTATTGTTACTGCTGATTTAGAGATTAATATTGCTAATACAATTAATGCAAATACTACGGGTATTGCAATTTTAGGTAACTTATCCATTTATCTTATTTTTTAAATTAAACCGTTATATTTTCTTAAAAACCATTCTAGAGCTAAGGCTAATGCAATAATACCCAAAAGAATTCTAAAGTCTACCAAAGGTACAATATTTTCAGTCCTCTTTTGTACTGGAAAAAAGGCATTATTAGTCAATAATTGTTTTTTTAATTCTGTAACCTCATTCGGGAAAAACATACGACCGTTTGCATTACTGGCTAAAGTTTCTAATTTCTTTGCATTAGTAGATAAAAATTGTTCTTCCACATTAAAATCTACAATAGTGAAAGTGCCCGATTTGGAATAACCTTTATCTAATAAAGAAACCTTAAAGCTATAATCTCCAGGTGTTAGGTTAGAAATATCTACTTCAAAAAAATTAGATTTTAAAAGCATAGGAATTTCCTTTTTTACTCCTGTATCCTTGTTTTTAATAGTGGTTAAAATATTAACATTAGAATCAAAAGTAAAAGACTCATCGAAATAAGTGGCTGTTATTTTTGCTTCATTGTTTCCTTTATATATGGATTTATAATCCACATTTAATCGACTCTTATTTTTAGTGCTCGTTAAGTAGATTATAATTTTTCCTATAAAAGTATCAAAATTTCTAAAGTTTTGGGTGTTTCTATACTCTTGAACTCTCCATTTCCAAATATTCTCTCCAAACCAGAAAGCTTCTTTTTTAAGATTATTTTCGGAAACCATAAGTAAAGGATTATCAATATCAATCCCCTTTACGGTCATTTTTAAGATAGATTCCATATTCTTACTTATAGTGATGGGTCCTGCATTAGATTCTAAAGGAGGATACTCTTCTATTTTAAATTCAGAAATATCGAATTTAGAGAAGGTAGGATTTAATTTAGGTAAAACATCTTGAATAGGATACCCATTTTGTATGACTACATTTTTCTGAATACTATTTAAAAATTTCCAGTCTGTTTTAATACCAGTTATAGTAAAAGAAGTAGCTTGTTTTTTATTAATAAAATTATAGATATTTAAAAAAGAAGGGTTTGGTTGGTATAAAATAAATAAATCTATTTTTTCTAAAGTTGCTGTATCTGCTTTAGGAGAAATTAAAAATACTTGTCGTTGCTCATTAACTTCAATGCTCTTTTTTAAAGCCCCTATATCTGGGTGAAGTATGGAAGAAACTATACCTATTTTCGTAGTCTCATCTATAACTTCTACATATGTAGATTTTTGGTTATTAAAGCGGTTTTTTTCATTTTCTAGGGCAGCTATAGAAACACTAATAGGTTTTACGCCAATACTCCTAGCTTTTAAAGTGGTACTTATGGTTTTTGAGTTATTGTTTTCTGAAAAACTAATGTTTTCTTGATATTCTTTTTTACCATCTATAGTAATACTAAGTGTCTTATTTATTTTGGTTTTCCCATTATAATTAACTACAATTTCAATTGGAAACCTATTTTTTAAGAAGGAATACGGATTGCTATTTATCTGTTCAATTTTAATATCATCATACCTAGTAGTGTCTCCTATACAAATAGGAAATATCCGAAAATCTTTTTTTACTTTTAAATGCTCATAATCTCTACCAATAGTCTGATTGCCATCTGTTATTAAAATAACAGCAGTATTTGTTCTAGCGTAAATATCCTCCGCGGTTTGTAAAGCTTTAGTGATATTGGTGTTTCTTTCTATAAAAGAAAGAGAGTCCTTAATCTTAAATTTTTCACCAAAAGAATAGGTATTAATATTAAATTTGTCTTTTAATGCCTTATCTGAATGTAATTCTTTCAGTGTGGTATTTACAATTTTACTTTCTTTTTTAATCGAAGAAGAATTATCTACTAAAAGAACCAAGTTTGCTTTTTCTACTTGGTATTTATTTTTGGTAAACTTAGGATTTATTAAAAGTAATAAAACTCCGAATATGGATATAAATCGTAAAAAGGAAAGACCAATTGTGGTCTTTCCTTTTATTTTTTGTTTGTAATAATATTGAAAAAGTACTAGAATTAGGGCTACTATAGCAGCCAGAATAATAAATAGTACCGTTTGTGTTTGCATGTATTAATTATCTCTATTCTCGAAATTTTCTTTCTTTTTGTCTTCGATTCTTTTAACTATCAAATAAATTAGAATAGCAAGCAAACCGCCATATAATAAAAAGATTATAACAAAGGGAAAAAAACCCATTTTTAGATTATTTCAGTTTTACAGCAGTACCATACGCTAGCATTTCTGCAGCTCCTTGCATAACCTGAGAAGTTGTAAAACGAACATTAACGACTGCATCTGCCCCTAAAGCTTGTGCATCATCTAGCATGCGTTTAATAGCTTGCTCTCTGGAGTCTGCTAATAATTTGGTGTATTCCGATATTTCTCCTCCTACAATATTTTTAAGACCAGCGAAGATATCTCTACCAATATTTCTGGCTCTTACTGTACTTCCTCTAACTGCCCCTAAAGTTGTTTCAATTTCTTTACCAGCAATAGTTTCTGTTGTTACGTAAATCATAAGTAGTATTTAAAATATTAAGTAAGCATTCCTCCATCTACATTCAGAACTTGACCGGTAACATAGCCCGATAAATCGGATGCAAAGAATAAACATGCATTAGCTATATCTTCAGGAGCACCTCCTCTTTTTAAAGGAATTCCATCTCTCCATCCTTGCACTACTTTATCTTCTAATTTAGCAGTCATTTCCGTTTCTATAAAACCTGGTGCAACTGCATTACAGCGTATATTTCTAGACCCTAATTCTAAGGCAATAGATTTTGTAAAACCAATCATTCCTGCCTTAGAAGCAGCATAATTTGCTTGTCCCGCGTTTCCTTTTACACCAACAACGCTGCTCATATTAATAATAGAGCCTTTACGCTGTTTAAGCATGGTACGTTGCACTGCTTTTGTCATGTTAAAAACAGATTTAAGATTAATTTCGATAACTTTATCAAAATCCTCCTCGCTCATTCTCATTAACAAATTATCTTTTGTTATACCTGCATTATTAATTAATACGTCTATACCACCAAAATCTTCTAGAACTTTGGCTACCAATTCCTGGGATTCGCTAAAACTTCCTGCGTTACTTTTATATGCTTTGGCTTTTACTCCTTTGCTACTTAATTCTTTTTCTAATTCTAAAGCAGGAGCTTCACTAGAACTATATGTAAAAGCAACATTTGCGCCGTTGTCTGCAAATACTTGTGCTATTCCCGTTCCTATTCCTCTACTTGCCCCCGTAATAATTACGTTTTTTCCTTCTAATAATTTCATACTAGCCTAATTTGTTATTTAAAAGTTGGTATAACAAATATACCAATTAAAAAGCCCCCTCATAAATTATGAGAGGGCTTTTGTTTTAATTATAGGTTTAGCCTTTTACTGGTGCCGATTTTTCGTAATTAAAGAGTTTATCTACATCCATTTCTTGTACTTTACCTAACTTCTTCAATGCTTTAAAGTCTATATCTTTTTTGTTTCCTATTACCATTACATTGTAATTTTCTCCTTTTATGTTACTATTGAAAAAGGTTTTTAAATCACTTAATGTCATGTCTTTAATCGCATTGTAAAGCTCTTCTCTGTTGTCGTTATCAAACCCTCTTTTCTTTAAAGACTCATAGGTCCAGAAAATATTAGATTTTGTAATTCTCTGCGCAGCAATCTTTTTTAAAGTAGCTTCTTTTGCT
The DNA here is from genome assembly GCF_016744255.1 of Maribacter sp. GTDB lineage: Bacteria > Bacteroidota > Bacteroidia > Flavobacteriales > Flavobacteriaceae > Maribacter_B. Next base: position 12,851 of record NZ_JADGES010000045.1, on the reverse strand, counting down.
TGGTTGAATTGCTCTTCTGCCTCTGGCATATTAGTCATAAGCTCCATCATAGCATCTACAGCCTCCGGTAATTTATTGGCTTGGGTTCCCACATAGGCCATAACATAATCAGAGTCTCCTTTTTCCCTAGCGTTATTATAACTGGAAAATGCAGAATAAGCCAAAGATTTAGATTCTCTTATTTCTTGAAAAACAATGGAAGACAATCCGCTTCCGAAATAGGTATTAAACAATCTGGAAATTGCCATTTTTTTAGCATCAAACTCTGCTCCTTTGGCTAATAGTAACATTTCGCTCTGCACCATATCATAATCTACGAAATACACATTACCTCCGGTTTCTTTTTCTGTATATTTTTTTCTTTCTGGGTAGTCTTTTAATGCACTAACATTGATAGCATGATTTTTATCTAATGACGCAATGGCTTTATTTACATCCTTGCCATAGTAAAAAATTCGTTGCTTGTATTCTTTTAGCTCTTTTACTTTCTCTACTAATTCTTTAGGAGTTATAGCCCTTAATTGCGACATGGTATAAATATCTCGTAAACGAGATTCATTTCCATATTTACTATAACTCATAAGTCCGTTCCAGAATATATTCCCTTTTTGGGTTTTAGAATCTTGTCTTCCCTTTAGAATTTTATCCACATATTTATCATAAGATTCTTGATCAGGAACGGCATTTCCCCATAAGTGTTCTAATAATTCTAACCCGGCATTTAAATTTTCTTTTAAACCAGAAATACCAACGTACGTTTTGTCATTAGCTGTATTTACATAATAGTTAATACCAATTTTATAAAATTCTTGTTTTAATTGCTCTGGAGAATATTTATCCGTTCCTAAATAATCTAAATAACCAGCAGCCAAAGAAACCATTGGGTCGTTGTCTTTACCCATATCCAGGATTATATTCAAATTAAAAATATCATTATTAGGGTTATCTATATAAGAAATTTTTAAATCATTTTTAGTTTTTGTTTCTTTAATAGCAGATTTATAATCTATATATTGTGGTTTAAGATTTGGCGAAGAAACAGAGTTGAATTCTTTTAAAAAGTTAGATTCTTTATCCCTGTTTAATTTAATTGGTGTTATTCCTGGGTTCTGAACTTTTACAATATTTTTGTCTTCTCCTTTAATTTTATGTACTTCTACATAATTATCACCGTATAACTCATTAGCAAAAGCAACTACTTCTTCTTTGGTAATTTTTTTCATTTCATCTAACATACTTAAACGGTTATTCCAATCTTGAAACCCAATAAAGGCATCTAAATATTCGTATGCTGTAGAAGAAGATTTTTCAAAAGATTTAATTTTGGATAAACGTAAATCATTTACAACAGCTCCTAATAGCCAATCCTCGAACTCCCCTTTTTTAATTTTATCTAGTTGTTCTAGTAATAAATCGCGAACTTCATCTAAAGTCTGCCCTTGTTTTGGCATACCATAAAGTAAATGAAAACCGTAATCATTATCGAAATTGGTATAGGAAGAAGCATTCTGTACCATTTGCTTTTGATTCAGGTTTAAATCTATTAAACCAGCACTAGAATTGGCTAACATATAATCTATTAATGTTACCATTACTTCTTGCTTATCGCCTTTTCCTTTGGTTCTAAAAGCTACATAGATAGATTCCGCTGTTGGTCCATACACTTCTTTTTTAATAGAATTTGCCAATGGAGCTTCTTCTGGAAAAGTTGGGTGTGTAACTTCCTTTTTTTCATAATCCCCAAAGGCAGTATTTACTTTTTTAATGGTTTCATCAAAATCAATATCCCCAACCATTATTACTGCCATATTATTTGGCACATAGTATGTTTCAAAATAATTATGAATAGCCTCCATAGAAGGGTTTTTTAAATGCTCAGATTTACCAATGGTAGATTGTGTACCATATGGGTGGTTTGGATACAATCCTTCTAGAACGGCATAATATTGTTTTCTACCATCACTATCTTGTCCTCGATTAAATTCTTCATAAACAGCCTCTAGCTCCGTATGGAAAAGACGTAATACCAAAGTTTTGAATCTCTCACTTTCTACACGTAACCATTTATCTACTTCATTAGATGGTATTTTATTTACATAAACGGTTTGTTCGTTAGAAGTAAAGGCATTAGTATCCTCGGCTCCAAGTGAACCAACCATTTTATCATATTCATTTGCGATTGCTATATTGGAAGCTTTTAAAGAAACGGAATCAATCTTTTTATAGATTTCCCTTTTCTTTATGGTATCTTTTTCGGTTTTATGAGCTTCATACAAATTAGAAATTTCTTTTAATAAAACATTTTCTTTTTCAAAATCCTGAGTACCAATTTTATCTGTTCCTTTGAACACCATATGTTCTAGGTAGTGTGCTAAACCTGTATTATCTGCAGGGTCATATTTGGAGCCTGCTCGTACTGCAATTAAGGTTTGTATTTTAGGTTCTTCTGTGTTTTTTCCTAAATAGACTTTTAATCCATTCTCCAAAGTGTATAGTCGTAAACCTGTAGGGTCATCTTTTACTGTTTCATAGGAAAAACCATTAGCGTCTGTTACTGTTGTAGAGGAATAAATCTCTTTTTCGGAGCTCGTTTTGCAACTAACTAAAAATAGAAGGCTAAAAATAGAGCTTAAAAGTACTTTTTTCATTGAAGTTGATTTATAAAATTAGTCTAATGTAATTTACGTAATATTAAGGGGAACTAATTCTAAAACAGGATGTAAAAAAAATCCATCATTCTAATGTAAGAATGATGGATTTAATGTAAGCCCTTATTGTAAAATATTTAACACTTTAAGTGTTATTTATGCCATTACTTCTTTCACTTTAAGCCCTATTTCGGCAGGAGAATCTACAACATGTATTCCACATTCTCTCATAATAGCTTTTTTAGCTTGTGCAGTATCATCACTACCACCAACTATAGCACCTGCATGCCCCATTGTTCTACCTGCTGGAGCAGTTTCACCAGCAATAAAACCTACAATAGGCTTCTTACTTCCACTTTCTTGGTACCATTTAGCGGCATCTGCTTCTAACTGCCCTCCTATTTCACCAATCATAACCACACATTCTGTTTCTGGGTCATTGATTAAAAGTTCTACAGCTTCTTTTGTTGTAGTACCTATAATTGGGTCACCACCAATACCTATGGCAGTTGTTATTCCTAACCCCTGACGAACTACTTGGTCAGCAGCTTCATATGTTAATGTACCAGATTTAGATACAATACCTACATTTCCTTTTTTGAAAACAAAACCAGGCATAATACCAACTTTAGCTTCCCCTGGAGTAATTACACCAGGACAGTTAGGTCCTACCAATCTACAATCCATATTTTTTATGTAGTTGGATGCTTTTACCATATCAGCAACAGGAATTCCTTCTGTAATAGTAATAATAACTTTTATTCCAGCATTAGCAGCTTCCATAATTGCATCTGCAGCAAAAGCTGGTGGAACGAAAATTATAGTGGTATCTGCTCCTACTTTCTCAACCGCTTCTAGTACGGTATTAAAAACAGGTTTACCTAAATGCTCTTGCCCTCCTTTACCAGGAGTAACACCACCAACAAGATTAGTCCCGTAGTCTATCATTTGACCAGCGTGGAAAGTTCCTTCACTTCCTGTAAATCCTTGTACTATTATTTTAGAATCTTTGTTAACTAGAACACTCATACGATTTTTTATTTTTTTTTGAACTGCACAAAAATATGTGTTTGTAAATGATTTTTAAAATTATCTTGTTGTAAATTTATTTTTCCATCTTTTTTATAAGCTCTGGAATTTTCTTTACATAGGCTAGTTGCTTCAGCTTTTCACGCGATTCTTCGATTGGAGTACCAAAATAGCTTTTACCTCCTTCTACAGATTTTGTTACACCTGTTTGTCCCATAATAACGGCTTTTTTGCCAATAGTTATACCACTATTGGTTCCTACTTGCCCCCATAATGTAACTTCATCTTCTATAATAACGCAACCTGCTATACCCGTTTGGGACGCTATTAAGCACTTTTTGCCAATAACCGTATCATGTCCTACATGTACTTGGTTATCTAATTTGCTTCCTTCCCCAATTGTGGTGTCTCCTGTTACTCCTTTGTCAATAGTACATAAAGCTCCAATATCTACATTATCAGCAATAACAACTCTTCCTCCTGACTTTAGTTTGTCAAATCCTTCCGGTCTATTTTTGTAATAAAACGCGTCTCCACCTAAAACAGAACCTGCATGAATAGTTACATTATTCCCGATAATACAATTATCATAAATTGCTACATTAGAATGTATTACACAGTTTTTCCCGATTATTACATTATTCCCAATAAATGCATTTGGTTGCACTATGGTTCCCTCTCCTATTTTAGAGCTTTCGGCGATAGCACTATTAGAATACTGAAACGGACGAAAATGGTTTGTGAGTTTATTAAAATCTCGAAAAGGGTCATCCGATATTAACAAGGCTTTTCCCTTAGGGCATTCCACTTTTTTGTTTATTAAAATAATGGAAGCTTTAGAAGTTAATGCTTTATCGTAATATTTAGGATGGTCTACAAATACGATATCTCCTGATTCTACCACATGAATTTCGTTCATGCCTGTTACCACAAAATCATCCTCTCCGACATATTGGGATTGAATTATTTGGGAGATTTCTTTTAAAGTGTGGGATTTGGGAAATTTCATTGTAAAAAATTGTTATTCTTTTACTCTTTCCATGTAGGCACCTTTCTCCGTATCTACTTTTATTTTATCTCCTTCATTGATAAATAATGGAACATTTACCTCTGCTCCTGTTTCTACTTTTGCAGGTTTGGTTGCATTCGTAGCGGTATTTCCTTTTACACCAGGTTCTGTATATGTAACTTCTAAAACAACACTTGCAGGCATATCTACAGATAAAGGCATGCTATCTTCTGTGTTGAACATAATCTTTACTACAGTTCCCTCTTTTAATAATCCTGGAGCATCTAAAGCACTTTTTTCTAGAGTGATTTGATTGTAATCATCTGTATTCATAAAATGATACGTTTCTCCTTCAGGATATAAAAATTGGTATGAACGTGTTTCTACGCGTACATCTTCTATTTTATGACCAGCAGAAAAAGTGTTATCTAAAACTTTTCCTGTAGAAACACTTTTTAATTTTGTTCTTACAAAAGCAGGACCTTTTCCTGGTTTCACGTGCATAAACTCAATAATTTTATAAATATCGTTACTATAACGAATACATAATCCTTTTCTAATATCTGATGTTGATGCCATGTTATTTTGTTAGTTTACCTTTTTGGTAAAATTAGTTATCTATTTAATTGTTGCTGAAATATCCTTTCATAATACCACGTTGCGAATCTCTAATGAACTGAAGTATTTCATCTCGTTCTGGAGTTGCTTCCATTTCAGCTTCAATAATTTGAACTGCCTGCGTATTATTGTAATTTTTCTGATACAAGATTCTATAAATATTTTGAATCTCTCTTATTTTATCTGATGGTATTCCTCCTCTTCTTAACCCTACGGAATTAATACCTACGTAAGATAAAGGCTCCCTAGCTGCTTTTACAAATGGAGGTACATCTTTACGTACTAAGGATCCACCTGTAACAAAAGCATGCTGTCCTACGGATACAAATTGATGTACAGCAACTAACCCAGCTAATATTACATTGTTACCAATAGTAACATGGCCTGCAAGAGTGGAATTGTTAGAAAAAATACAATTATCTCCTACTAAACAATCATGCGCCACATGGCAATAAGCCATTATTAAACAGTTTTTACCAATAACAGTCTTCATTCTGTCCGAAGTTCCTTTATGTATGGTAGCACATTCTCTAATGGTAGTATTGTTACCTATTTCTACTGTGGTTTCTTCTCCGTCATATTTTAAATCTTGAGGAGGGGCAGAAATAACCGCCCCAGGGAAAATGTTACAATTTTTACCAATTCTGGCGCCTTCCATAATAGTAACATTGGATCCTATCCACGTACCATCGCCAATAGTAACATTATTATGTATTGTTGTAAATGGCTCTACAACAACATTCTTTGCTATTTTAGCTCCTGGATGTATGTAGGCTAAAGGTTGATTCATATTATTTCTTTTTAGCTATTTGTGCCATTAATTCTGCTTCACAAACTAATTTATTATTGGCATACGCATAAGCTTGCATATGACAGATTCCTCTTCGTATTGGAGTTATTAAGCTACAATGAAATGTTAGAGTATCTCCTGGTAGAACTTTCTGTTTGAATTTCACATTATCCATTTTCATGAAAAATGTTAAGTAATTTTCAGGGTCGGGCACTGTACTCAATACCAAAACACCTCCTGTTTGAGCCATAGCTTCTACTTGTAGAACTCCGGGCATTACTGGAGCACCAGGGAAATGACCCACAAAAAAGGGTTCATTCATGGTAACGTTTTTCATACCTACAACATGTGTATCCGAAAGCTCTAATATTCTATCAATTAACAAAAATGGAGGTCTATGAGGCAACATATCCATTATTTGATGAATATCCATTAAAGGAGGTAATGTTAAATCATAGGTAGGAATCTTATTACGCTTTTCTAGTTTTATGATTTTAGCAATTTTCTTAGCAAATTGCGTATTTACATAATGTCCTGGTTTATTTGCAATTATCTTTCCGCGAATACGTGTTCCTGCAAGAGCTAAATCTCCAATTACATCTAACAATTTGTGTCTTGCAGCTTCATTTGGTTGATGTAGCGTTAAGTTGTCTAAAATACCATTAGCTTTTACCGAAAGTTTATCTTTATTAAAAGCTTTCAGTAATTTTTTCATGGTTTCCTCAGAGATTTCTTTATCCACATACACAATTGCATTGTTTAAATCTCCTCCTTTAATAAGTCCATGCTCTAATAAAGCTTCTAATTCATGAAGAAAGCTAAACGTTCTAGCATCCGCAATTTCTGTTTTAAAATCACTTAATTTTTCTAAAGTTGCATTTTGGGTACCAAGCACTTTAGTACCAAAATCAACCATTGTAGTAACCATATAACTATCTGAAGGTATAACGGTTATTTCACTACCAGTTGCTTCATCTTTATAGGATATAACATCCTTAACAATATATTCTTCTCGTATCGCTTCTTGTTCCACAATACCTGCATCCTCTAAAGATGTAATGAAAAATTTAGAGGAACCATCCATAATTGGCGGTTCTGGGGCATTTAACTCTATTAAAACATTATCTATTTCTAAACCAACTAAAGCTGCCAAAACATGTTCTGATGTTTGTATTTTTACACCATGTTTTTCTAAATTTGTACCTCGTTGTGTGTTTACAACATAGCTTGCATCTGCCTCAATAATAGGTTCATCTTTTAAATCTACACGTTTAAAAGCATATCCATGATTTTCTGGTGCTGGCACAAATTTAAGGGTTACATTTTCTCCTGTGTGTAAGCCTACACCGGTTAGAGTAACTTCTTTTCCTATTGTTCTTTGTTTATTCAAAATGATTCTTTTTTTCCGATTGATTTATTTCACTTACTATTTTAGGTAAATTTTTAAAATGTACATAAGACTTATTGTAGTCTGCATAATTTAAAGCAGGTGACCCTTGTAATATCTCATTATCTTTTACATTTCTTCCGATACCAGATTGAGCTTGTATTCTAACATTATCACCAATGGTAATATGCCCAACAATACCAACCTGTCCACCAATCATACAATTTTTTCCTATTTTGGCGGATCCTGCAATACCGGTTTGAGCAGCAATAACCGTGTTCTCGCCAATCTCTACATTGTGGGCAATTTGTATCTGATTGTCTAGCTTTACTCCTTTTCTGATTATCGTAGAGCCTAATGTTGCTCTATCGATAGTGGTTCCTGCACCAACATCAATATTATCTTCTAAAATGACATTCCCTGTTTGAGGAATTTTACTGAAAGACCCATCTTTATTAGGGGCAAACCCAAAACCATCAGAACCAACAATAGCCCCACTATGAATAGTACAATTATTCCCAATTATAGATTCTGAATAAATTTTGCCTCCTGGGAAAATAGTACAATTATCTCCTATAGTAACATTATCGCCAATAAATACATTAGGATAAATCTTAACATTTTTCTTAAGAACAACATTAGCCCCAATATATGCAAATGCTCCTATATAAACATCTTCTTCATATTTTACCGTATCCGAAATAAACACAGGATTTTCAATTCCTTGCTTATTATTCTTTACTTCATTATAATATTCTAATATTTTAGAAAAAGATTCATAAGCATTATCTACCCTAATCAAAGTAGTAGATAAAACCTGTTCTGGAATAAAATCTTTATTTACTATTGTAATAGAAGCCTTGGTTGTATATATATGTGGCGTATATTTAGGATTAGCTAAAAAAGTTAATGAACCTTTTTCTCCTTCTTCAATTTTCGCTAGTTTGTGAACGGCAATTTCAGGGTTTCCTTGAATTTCCCCCTCTAATATGCCTGCAATTTGACCTGCTGTAAATACCATGAGCACAAAAGTAAGAAAAATAGTTAAACGTAATCTTTGGGGTAGCAGATATAATATTTAGTTACCGTTTTAGATATTGCTTTAATATTTAAATAGTCTGATAACTTAGCTACATCGCTAACTTTTCCGTTCTTTTTAAGGATGTTAATAGTCTGGTAATCCTTATTATAGGCCTTATTTTTAATTTCACCTGTAAACACAAAATATTTTGTTTCCTCTTCTGTTAGGCTATTTTTTTCTTGAAATTTTTTAAAGTGTTTGCTTAATTTGGCTTCTGAAATAGGCTCATTTTTAACTTTTACATGTAATAATCTCCTGTTTATTACCATTTGACACAGTTCTGACAATACAAAATCGCTACTTTCTTGCCAATTTTTTATCGCGGAAAGTATATCTATATCATCTAGTTTAGAAAACTTTATTAAAATATCTAAATTAAAATTATTAATATCCACTTTGTTTTCTAAAAAGAAAAGTAAATTTTTACTACAATCTAAAACCTCTCCACGTAAAATTAATTCTCTTGATCGTTTTAAAATACGCATTAGTAATTGCTCTGCTGCCACCCCTGTTTTATGTAAATACACCTGCCAGTACATAAACCTACGAGCCATAATAAACTTTTCTACGCTATAAATGCCTTTTTCCTCTAGTACTAGCTCCCCATCTATTACATTTAGCATCGTAATTAGTCTTTCTGCATTGGTATTTCCTTCGGCTACTCCCGTATAAAAGCTATCTCTTTTAAGGTAGTCTAATCTATCCATATCTAGCTGACTAGAGACTAATTGATTTAGGAATTTTTTTGGATACTTACCATTGAATATTTCTAGAGCAAGCGTTAAACTTCCGTTAAACCTTTCATTTAACTCTTCCATAAAACACAATGAAATATGTTCATGGTTTACACCTTCTACAATACTATGTTCCATCGCATGTGAAAAAGGGCCATGGCCAATATCATGTAAAAGAATAGCTATTAAAAGCCCCTCTTCCTCCTCTTTAGATAACTCAACTTTCTTAAAACGAAGTACTTGTATGGCTCTCTGCATTAAATGCATACAACCAAGAGCATGATGAAAACGGGTATGATGCGCTCCTGGGTAAACCAAATAAGACAAACCCATTTGAGAGATACGTCTTAATCGCTGAAAATAAGGATCTGCAATTAGATCGAATATTAAAGTACTAGGAATTCTAATAAATCCGTAAATTGGATCATTAAATATTTTAAGTTTATTAGATGTTATCAAAATCAATATAATTTACGCACAAATATAAGTACTAAATGAACAAGATCATAATACTATGGGTAGATGATGAGATAGATTTGCTAAAACCTCATATTTTATTCCTCGAAGCAAAAAATTATACTGTTATTACCTGTAAAAGTGGACAGGAAGCTTTAGAAGAACTTTTAGAAACACGGGTTGATATTGTTTTTTTAGATGAAAACATGCCCGGAATATCTGGTTTAGAAACCTTGAATGAGATAAAAATATTGAACTCTTCCTTGCCTGTGGTAATGATAACCAAAAGTGAAGAGGAGCTTATTATGGAAGAAGCTATTGGTTCTAAAATAGCAGATTACCTTATAAAACCAGTAAATCCCAATCAAATACTATTATCTCTTAAGAAAAACTTAGACCATTCCAGGCTGATTTCAGAAAAAACTACAGCTAATTACCAACAAGAATTTCGGAAAATTGCAATGGATTTATCCATGGTAAATACTATTGAAGAGTGGATAGACCTTTATAAAAAATTGATTTATTGGGAGCTTCAGTTAGAAGAAATAGAGGACAGTAGTATGTTCGAAATACTAGAATCACAAAAAGCCGAAGCAAACAGTCATTTTTCTAAATTTATTGATAAAAATTATGAAAGCTGGTTTACAAGTGGACATGCTCCTGTACTATCGCATACCCTGTTTAAAAAATGGATAGCTCCAGAACTTAAAGACAACAAAACATTGCTAGTTGTTATTGATAATCTTCGTTTTGATCAATGGTGTGCTTTTGAAGATACTGTTAATTCTTTCTACAAAAAAACTAAAGAAACTACTTATTTAAGTATTCTACCAACGGCAACGCAATACGCTAGGAATGCCATTTTTTCTGGTCTTACGCCTTTAGAAATGGAAAAGAGACATCCAGAATGGTGGAAAAATGATACGGATGAGGGTGGTAAAAACTTATTTGAAGATAAATTTCTTGGCGCTCAAATAAAGCGCTTGGGCTTGGATCTAAAATGGGAATACCACAAAATAAGTAGCTTAAAACAAGGAAAACACCTTTCTCAAAATTTTAAATCGCAAAAGGATAATGACCTAACTGCTATTGTATATAATTTTGTAGATATGCTTTCGCATTCCAAAACGGAAATGGAAGTTATTAAAGAGTTAGCCAGTAATGATAAAGCCTATAGATCCTTAACGCAAAGCTGGTTTAAAAATTCACCCTTGCTCGAAATAATTCAACAAGCCCAGAATATGGGAATGAAACTAATTATAACTACAGATCACGGAACCATAAACGTTAAACACCCTTCCAAAGTAATAGGAGATAAAGAAACAAGTTTAAATTTAAGATATAAAACAGGGCGTAGCTTAAGTTATGAAGACAAAGAAGTAGTTGCTGCCACCAACCCAAAGAATATTCAATTACCGAGTATAAATATGAGTAGTTCTTTTATTTTTGCAAAAAATGATTTGTTTTTCGCATATCCCAATAATTATAATCATTACGTAAACTACTATAGAAACACCTACCAGCATGGTGGTGTTTCTTTAGAAGAAATGATTATTCCTTTTGTGGTATTAGAACCTAAATAATTTAATATGACAATAATATACTCCGAAGATCAAGTAGCAGAGGTTGCAGAAGAAATTTTAAGAAATGTTCCTTCTAAAGTTTTAGCATTTTATGGAGAAATGGGCGCTGGAAAAACTACATTAATAAAAGCTCTAGCTGAAAAATTAGAAGTTGTAGACACAACAAATAGTCCCACTTTTGGTATTGTCAATGAATATGAAGGAGAAAATGGAGAATTAGTAGCTTATCATTTTGATTTTTACCGTTTAAATGATGAAAATGAAGCTTTAGACTTTGGGCTAGAAGATTATTTTAATAAAGATGTTTATATATTTATGGAATGGCCAGAAAAAATACCTTCTTATCTCCCAGAAAACACTACCAATATTAAAATTGAAATACTAAATGCTGTAAACCGAAAAATAGAAATTTAACTCGATGTTTTTTTTGAACTATTAAAAAACATCGATTAAATTCACTTTTTTACGGTAAAGTGTTGAATTTTAACGTTTAAATGCATTTTTTACAAATATTTTTAGTTACATTCGTAATGAGAAGAACACCGAATATCTAACTAAATACCTTAGAAAATGAAAAAAATTATTTTTGCATGTGCAGCATTGGTTACTTTAATGGCATTTTCTTGTTCCCCTAACACTTCATCAGATGATGATCAGTTATACGAGCAAGGGATTGATAAAAAACACGCTAAGCCTGTTAATCATTAGAGAAATATTTTTATTGAAAATAAAAAGAGCAATGTTAAATGCTCTTTTTTTTATACTTTTTTTTAAAATTAATCGTTAGCAGAAAAGAATCTCTGCCTAATGATAAATAATTCTACAAGTAAAAAAGCTAAAGCAAAAATAATTTTAGAATCTATTTTTGTTTTTTTTATAGCAGTCACTCCTTTCTTGCATAAGCTTTACGATTATTTTCCAGATGACCCAAGTGCTACAATATCCATACTAGGTTTTACAATTGATAACGGTGGGTTTCATAGTGTGTCCGTATATTTTTGGTTTTTGTTTCTTAAAATAATTCCATTATGTCTAATGATAATTTGGTTTTTTACTTCAAAAAATTGGTGGTACCATATCATTATAATCCCTATAGCAATGTATGCTTTTCAACTTTTTGAAGTTCTTTTTGATTCGGATGATGTGGTAGATACTGAAAATATATGGTGGGTAATTCCTATTTGCATGGTGGTTATACCCGTTGTCTATTTTTTAAGAATAAAACTTTATGATAGGTATGTTCATGGAATAGATATTGAAGCCATGGAACGGGAATTGGAAATCCTTAAAGCCAAGCAGAAGAAAAATGCTATTGAGACATCTAGCGCTACTACCGATACAGGATCTACAGAAAAAGAATATGTGGTAGATGAAGAATTTAAAGTTTACTCCTTATCAGAAGAATTAAACAGAAAACTATCTACGCATAACATAGAAAAACAATTTAAGGTTTTACAAAACTGGTTAAACTTTAAGTTTTAATTCTACCACCCAAATTCCTGTATAGTTTATACAT
>NZ_JADGES010000003.1 GCF_016744255.1 Maribacter sp. | reverse complement strand
TTTTGATGAAGCTTTAGCAGGGCGAGTAGCAGGCGTACAAGTAAGTGCGGGTAATGGAGAGCCAGGAAGTGGCTTAGATATTGTAATTAGAGGAGGTAATACAGTTAACGGGGATAATTCTCCTTTATATGTTATGGATGGGTTTATTATAGATAATTTTAACCCAGGCCTTATTGATCCTTCAGATATTGAATCCATGAGTATCTTAAAAGATGCATCTGCAACCGCTATTTATGGAGTAAGAGGAGCCAATGGGGTTATTATCATTACTACTAAAAGGGCAAAGTCAGGGAAAACTAAAATCACATATCAAACTAGATTAGATGTGAAAAATGTTTCCGAAAAATTAGATGTTTTAGAACCTTATGAGTTTTTAAAACTTTCATCAGAAATTAATGAATCGAGTACAACTAGTAGGTTTCTTTCTGTTTATGATGAAAATTTAGGACAGAGTGTAAGAGCTGGTGAGCTTGAAGATTATATAGGAGTCAAAGGCAGAAACTGGCAAGACGAAGCTTTTAGAACAGCATATTCTAAAACCCATAAGCTAAATATATCTAGCGGTGGTGATAGAACTAGTTTCAACGCTTCTATTAATGCTATTGAAGATCAAGGCTCGTTGTTAAATTCAGAATATAACAGACTAAATGGTAGAATGACTGTAAATCATAAAGTAAATGATAAGCTAGATGCCACTTTTGATGTGTTATACACGAACTATACACAAGAAGGTTTAGATACCCAGGGTACATCATCTTACTCATTTATGAGAAATCTTATTACTTATAATAATGTTAGTAATAAATTTATAAATTATCCAAACGGTTTTGATCCATTAGACGATGTGAGCGAAGATTATGACTTAATAAACATTGTAAGCTGGCACCCAATAGTATCATTAAACAACGAATATAGAAAACGAGAAACAGACCAATTTATAGCTAACTTTAGCTTAAAATATAGATTGTCTCCAAACTTTAGATTAGAAACTAAAGCAAGTTTCAATAGACAATTTAGAAATACAGGTCTTTTTAATAATAGTAAAACGGTATACGGTAGGTTAGTAAATAAAATTGATGGAATAAGTGGATCAATAGATAACCAAAGGAATAGAAATTTCTCAACGGTTAATACATTAAATTATAAAAAAACATTTAATGACCACTCTATAAATGCTTTAATAGGAGCAACATTAAATATTAGAAAAAGCAATCGTACGCTAGTTAGGTATATCGATATACCACAGTACTTAGAAGGCCTAGGAATTAATTCCTTAGATGGGGGTACATTAGATGACTCCAACGATATTAATGGAGATGATGAATCAAGAATTTTTTCGTTATTAAGTAGAGTTAATTATGATTACAAAGGAAAGTATTTATTTACGGCTTCTTTAAGACGAGATGCATCTTCAAATTTCCCAGAAAAAAATAGAGTAGGTTACTTCCCATCTGCAGCAGTTTCTTGGAATGCAGATAGAGAATCTTTTATAAATAAGTTAGGTGTATTCTCTCAATTAAAGTTTAAAGCTGGTTATGGTAAAACGGGTAACGATAGAATCCCAAGCTCTGCTAGGTTTGAATTTTTAACAGATATAGATGCTTCGTACTTTTTTAACGGAGAAACCATACAGGGGCAACGACCAACAAGTTTTGGAGCAAACCCTAATTTATTCTGGGAAACTACAGAACAATATAATGTTGGTGTAGATATGGGGTTTTTTAACGACCGCATATCTTTTGGAGTTGAAACGTACCAAAAAGACACCAATGATTTGCTTATAAATGCTGATACAGCCTTGTCTCAAGGTTTTGAAAGTGTTTGGACAAATACGGGACAAGTAAGAAATAGAGGATTAGAGATTAGTTTAAACACAACCAATATCTCTTCTAAGGACTTTAAATGGACAACAAGTTTTAATATCTCATTCAATCAAAATACCATCGTATCGTTACCAGATGGAAAACCAATTTTTGGAAGACCAAATTATTACAGTAGACTAAGTACTAATCAATTTCTTGTAGAAGAAGGACAGTCTTTAGGAAATATGTATGGTTATGTGTCTGATGGGGTTTATCAAATAAGCGATTTTGAAAATTATGATTCTACCGCTTCTATGCACACTTTAAATTTCGGAGAGCCTAGTTATAAAAGCCACCAACCAGGAGATGAAAAATTTAAAGATTTAAATGGAGACGGACAAATAACTAGTGGAGATAAAACTATAATTGGAAATGCTTTACCAAAACACTTTGGTGGTTTAGGAAATACATTTAGTTATAAGAATTTTCAGTTGAGCACCTTTTTTCAATGGTCTTATGGAAATGATATTTTAAATGCAAATAGATTAGTCTTTGAAAGTATGTCAGTACCTAATCAAAACCAATTAGCTAGTACATTAAACAGATGGACTCCAGAAAATCAAGATACAGATTTACATAGAGCAGGAGGACAAGGCTTTGAAGATGTATCGTCTAGAGTTATTGAAGACGGTTCTTACATTAAATTAAAAACGGTTAATTTTTCGTATAATTTTTCTAAAAACACGCTAGAAAAATTAAAGTTAAATAGTTTAGAGTTATTCTTATCTGGACAAAACTTAATTACATGGACAGAATATACAGGTTTTGATCCAGATGTGTCAGTTGCAAGTTCGCTAATAACACCGGGTATAGATTATTCTGCATACCCAAAACATAGAACTATTAGTTTAGGTTTAAATGTTTCATTTTAAAAAAAATAAAACCATGAAAATAAAATTTATATTAATTATAATTCTTACCACCTTTATATTCCAAGGTTGTGATGATCAATTAGAAATTTCTCAAAACGATAATATTACTTCAGAGAACTTATACAATACTCCCTCTGGTGCACTAGCTGGTTTGGCAGGTGTGTATAGCCGTGTTGTTTTGGTTTATAGAGATGCTGTAATAAATGCACAGTATCCTACCAACTCAACAGATGAAGGACATTATAATAGAAAGGGAATTAAAAATATTCTTAAAAATAATTTCACAGCATCAGAACCATTGTTAAGAAATATATGGGGTACTTATTACGAGGGTGTTTCAGCAGCAAATACCTTATTAGTAGGTCTTGAAAATTCTTCTTTGGAAGAAGGTGTTAAACAAGAATTTTTAGCAGAAGCACATTTTTTAAGAGCGTTTCTCTTTTTTGATATACAAAGAGCATTTGGAGGTATAGAAGGTATACCAATGCCTACAGAAGAAACTAATAAGCAATTATTACCAAGAACACCAGGTATTGATGTATACAAACAAATTGTTTCAGATTTAGAATTTGCAGAACAATATTTACCTAGTGCAGGGGAATCTATAGCAGGTAGAGCAAATAAAAGTGCAGCAAGAGGGTTGTTAGCAAGAGCATATTTATATATGGCAAGCCAGCCTTTTAACGAAGAAGGAGCTTATGAGAAATCTAGAGATTGGAGTAAGAAAGTTATCGACGATTCATATCATCAATTAAACTCTAGTTATGAAGATATATTCAACCAATTGGGAATGGGAAATTATGAAACAAAGGAAATGTTATTCCAAATAGGTTTTTCTTTTGCTAATTTAGATTCCAACCAATCTTCAAAATTAGGTTCTGCTTTTGGAATGAAAATTGACGATGAAGGTTGTGGAAAAGGCTATGCTTTAACCTATGCAACGATTCCATTAATTCAAAAATATAGATCTGATCCTACAGATGAAAGAGGCTTTTGGAATACTTATCCTTATTTTAATAAAAGGAATAATGATTGTCAATTAAGTGTTATAAATAACCAATTTATATACCCAGCATCAAAATATCGTAGAAATTTAGAACCCAATAATACGAATTCTAGTTATGGCCCACACCATTGGCCAGTACTACGATTTTCAGATATGTTGTTAATGTATGCAGAAGCAGAAAATAAGTTAAACCCTGGATCGGGTCTTGCATTAAACGCAGTAAACCGTGTTAGAAACAGAGCTAAAGCAACACCTCTAACGGCTATTGATGATACATCAATTCAAGAAGAACGTTTATTAGAACTTTGTTTTGAAGGACACCGAAAATACGATCTTGTAAGATGGGGAATATTAGAGGAAAAAGTAAATGAGACAAAGAATATAATGGAAACCTTAGCAGCCAATACTAATTTTATTAATGATGATTGGACATCTTATGGGGAGCCTAATTTGGGCCCAGATGGTATTCCAGAAAGTGGAGATGAACCTTCTAGCCGTAATATTAGAAAGAATGCGCTTCATGCATCTTTTAATTATTTTGATGGTTATAATGATTTTGATGCAAGTAAGCATTATATACTTCCAATTCCAGAACAAGAATTAGGGGTAAACACAAATTTAAAGCAGACCATAGGTTGGTAAAAGGTATATTAATTAAAAAACATACAAAAATGAAAAAACAATTATATATATATTCAACATTGCTTATCGTAGCTTTTATTTTTCACAGTTGCGAAGATTTAGAAGTTGTAGAAGAGCCTGACTTTGAAGTAGCTTTTAATACTACAGTAAAAGTTGGGGAGCCAGTTAATTTTAAAATAAATAACGCACCAGATTTCTTATATTTTTATTCAGGAGATTTTCAGCATCAATATAAATTTAAGGATAGAACTAAAGCAAAAGGAAAAGTAACTATGTCTTTTTTAAACTCACAAAAATGGGGAAAAGGTTCTAATGCAACAGAAACACTGTCAGTTTGGTATTCTAAAGATTATGATGGAAGTGGTACAGCTGAAGCAGTAGGTAGTGCAAGTTGGACGGAGATTACCGATAGGTTCAACATATCTACACTTTACGATTTTACATTCCAGAGTTCTGGTGTTGTTGAGATTACAGATTTAGCCGATGAAGACCTTATTTATTTTGGTTTTAAGTATTTTTCTGATAATGTAACAGATAGGGGTGCTGAGTGGTATTTTGATGATTTTACTATTAAGGCAGATGTAGAAGGTGCTCCTGCGCCACTTACAGTCGCAAACGATAATGATCCAGGATTTCAAACAGTTGATGTGCAAGGGATACATACAGGATGGAACCGAGCTAAATGGTATTTTGATACAGGAAAAAAGCATTGGAGAATGCGAGGGAATAGCAATAAAATAGTTAATGAAGATTGGTTAATTACCAATGCCATTAATTTAACAAAAGTAAGTCCAGACAAAGGTATTGCGTTAAAGACATATTCCGAAAAGTTAGAGTCTTTTACCTATACCTATACAGAAGCAGGAACATATACTGTAACCTTTCTTGGTAAGAATGAGACTATACACGATAAACAAGAAAAAAATCAAGAATTTACAATTACTGTGACGGATTAATGAATCCTCTAGTTTAAGAATTTCTAAGGGGCTCTAATTTTTTAATCTTTTTAGAAAGTTCTCTTTTTAATGAAACAAATATATTTAAACCTAAATACTGCGAGCGAGCTCAAAGTATTTAGGTTTCATTATTTATATAGCTTTCCTTATATTAAAAATATAAGTTTCTAAAAGTTAAAGGTTTAATGCATAAAGTTAGTGGGTGTTTAAAAAAGAGGAGATTTTTATACTTTTAAAAAAACCACATCCAGAGCCTCTTTAATAGCTATAGAAAAATGATTACTATCCTGAGTTCTTGCAGGCTGCTTTCATACTTAATAGAGACTAGAGCAGTAGAAATGAACAAATAATCCCTCTATTTTGAATATTTACCCCCCTATATTTTCAGAGACTAATAATAATCTTTGTTACTAAATAATTAACTAAACTTTAACGAATATGAAATTTTTTTCTAACTTTTTCTTATGTAAAGTTAAGAATAGACTGGGTCTAATCTTAATTGTTTTTTTTATTGGTTTGGGAACAAACTCTGCTAGTGCTCAAGCTAAAACAGTCCAAGGTACAATTACCGATGAATCAGGGGAGCCACTCCCAGGGGCTAATGTTATTGAACAAGGAACATCTAATGGGGCGGTATCCGATTTTGATGGTAACTACATTATTGATGTATCAGAAGAAGCTTCTCTTGCTATTTCTTATGTAGGTTTTGATACGAAGGTAATCGTAGTTGGCTCACAAACCATTATTAATGTAAGTCTAAACGCAAATAATGTTTTAGACGAAGTGGTTTTGGTAGGCTATGGTACACAGCGTAAAAGTGATTTAACAGGGTCTATTTCTAGTATAGGAGCTAAAGATTTTGAAAAACAACCCATTTTTAGGGTCGAAGATGCTTTGTCTGGTCGTGCATCTGGTGTGCAAGTGAGTAAAAACTCTGGTGCTCCTGGAGCAGATATAAAAATACGTATTCGTGGAGCTAACTCTATCAGTAGTAATAATCAACCTTTAATAGTAATTGATGGTATTATTGGCGGGGAATTAAAATCTATAAATACCAACGATATTCAGTCAATGGAAATTTTAAAAGATGCATCGGCAACAGCAATATATGGTTCTAGAGGTGCAAATGGTGTTATTCTAGTTACTACTAAAAAAGGTAGTGGTAAAGCCAAAATTAATGTGGGCTATTTTACAAGTGTTTCAGAAGTGCCAGAATTTATTGATTTATTAAGCTCTCAAGAATTTGCCACTATTAATGGCCTCACCGTTACTGAAGGTGGAGCAGACTATCAGAAAGAATTTTTTCAAACAGGCATAACAAATAACTTACAAGTATCCTTAAGTGGTAGCGATGATACATTTAGTTACTTTATTTCAGGAAATAGTGTAGATCAAAGTGGTGTTAGTATAAATACAAATTATAAAAGATATTCATTAAGGTCTAATTTAAATGCAAAGGTTAATGATAAATTATCTATTGGTTTAAACTTGTTTGGGGGCATAGAAGACTCTCATAATTTAGTAGCTAATGGAGAAAGAACATCTACAGATGTAAGAGGAGGAATAACTGCTGTTTTAGGATGGGATCCAACTTTACCTGTTAAAAATGTAAATGGTAATTATAATTTAATGTCTCCAAATGGTGTTGGGTTAGTAAACCCTATTGCTGTAAGGCGCGAATCGGATGTCAATGTAACAACCAATAGTTTTAATGCAAATCTTAATCTTTCATATAAAATTGTTGATAATTTAACACTTAACGTTGTTGGTGGTTTGTTGCATAAGAATAAAATAACAGAGGGTTATAGAGGTGTGCCAGCAGGTAGTAGTGTAGAGCCACCTTCTGCTAATGGTTCATTTGCAAGTGATATTACATTACAAAACAGTAATATTCTTACTTGGAATAAAGACTTTACTAAAAGTAATTTAAAACTTACGGGTATTTATGAAATTTACAAGAATGTAAATAGAGGGTTTTCTGCAAATGGCGGACCAATGAACATTCCGGCTAATTTTTTCTCTATACAATTAGGTACTACTCCAAATATAAGCTCAATTCTTAAGCCACGTACTATGGAGTCTTGGATTGGTAGAGGAGAATATAATTACAATAGAAAATTATTCTTAACTGCAACAATTCGTTCGGATAAATCATCTGTATTTGCATCAGGTAACCAAACAGGTATATTTCCTTCAATATCTGCCGCATATCAATTAGATGATATATTTTCAGATAATTCTTTTATAAATAGGTTAAAATTAAGAGGAGGTTATGGTGAAACAGGAAACCAGTCTATAGCGCCTTTTTCTACTTCGAATACCATCTCGCCTGGCGAGGCTAATTTTCCAATTAACGGTTTGTCAGAAAGCATAGGAATAGCCCTAGGAGCTACAGGTAATCCAGACTTAACTTGGGAAACAACAACACAAACCAATATTGGTGTAGATTTTTCTTTTTTTAACAGTAGAATAAATTTAAGTGCTGATGCGTATAGAAAAAATACTACAGACCTTTTATTGGCAGTGCCAATACCTGCGTATGAAGGAGGAGGAACTATTTTGAGAAATATAGGAGAGGTATCTAATAATGGTTTCGAGTTTAATTTAGACGCTAAAGTTGTTTCAACGGATAAATTTAATTGGATCTCCGCTCTTAACTTTTCAACAAATAAAAACAAAGTTGTTAGCTTAACGGAAGGGCAAACTCAAATTTTTGTAAACCCAGCTGGAGAAAATTCAAACTCAGCAGGTAGTATGGGTATTATTAGAGTAGGTGATCCTTTAGGACAATTTTATGGGCCAACATTTTTAGGTACACATCAATCAGGCGCTACAGATGGCACCCCTGGTGATGCGCGTTACCTAGAAGATACTGATGGTTTGGTTTTAGGTGTTACAGGTAATGGTACACCAGATTATACTATTGGTTTTAATAACACACTTACCTACGGGAACCTTGATTTAAACTTCTTAATAAATATGGTACAAGGCTTCGATGTGTTAAATCTTTCTAGAGCTTTTGTATCCTTACCAGGAGGTGCAATAAATAATGCAACTATTGGGGAGTATAGAAATAGATGGACACCTACTAATGAAACTAATATTCCTGCCACGGGGAATAACTTTATAAACTCATCAAGATTTATTGAAGACGGTAGTTTCTTAAGATTAAGTAACATTTCTTTAGGGTACAATATTAAAGAGGTAAAAGGCTTTAACTCCCTTAGAGTTTATGCTAGTGCTCAAAATCTATTCACTATTACAGATTACACAGGGTATGATCCTGAAGCAAGTTCAACAAGTGCTTCTAGCGATTCGGGGTCTTCAATAGATTGGGGAGCATCTCCAAATCCTAGAACATTTACTTTTGGAATTAATATTGGGTTTTAATATAAAAAATAAAATAAAGATGAAAAATAAATTAAAAATAACAAGGCGAGTGATTACTATAGTCGCTCTATGTGTAGTGTTTCTTACTGCATGTGTTAATTTAGAGGAAGATGTTTCTGCTGCTAGGTTAGATCCTGCTAACTTAACTTCTTTAGAAGGTCTAGAGGCTTCAGTTGTTGGTGCGTATAAACAAGTAGGTTTATCTGTAAAATGGGCGCAATTTTGGATTAATTCATTCGGAGCCGATGATCTTACGACACACAGTGGTAAAAATAAAATATCTTTTAGAGAAGCGGACAGAAGAACCTTAACTTCAGCATCTGGCAGAATTAATACAGCCTGGGAAGAGTCTTATAAAGTTATTAAATCAGTAAATAATATTATTGAAAACAAAGATAATTTTGAAGGTAAGGAGAGTGACAGAGTCGCTATTAATTCTCTTATTGGAGAAGCATATTTTTTAAGAGGTTTGTATTACTTTAATTTAACCCAAACTTTTGGAGAAGTACCTTTAAACCTTACCATAGAAATAGATCCTGATTTAGGTAAATCTGAAATTAGTGAAATCTACACGCAAATTGAGTCCGATTTTCTTAATGCCGAAAGTTTACTTCCTGTAAAATACCCTGGCGTAAACGCTGCAATTAGACCTAATAGTGGTTCTGCTAGAGCGTTTCTGGCCAAATTGTATCTTCATTGGGCGGGTTGGCCTTTAAAAGATAGTGGTAAATATGCATTAGCAGCTTCTAGCGCTAAAACTGTTATAGATAACGCAGGAGCACATGGTTTTGCTTTAGTACCAGATATGAACACACTATGGTCTATAGCAGATGAAAACAGATTGAATTCAGAAATCGTGTTTGCGGTAGCACATTGTGTTGATTGTGGTAATTCTTACGCAAATAGGCATACTGGTAAATTAGGATACGCATCTTCTGTAGGTGGTTGGAACGAGGTATTTGCTGAAATAGCCTTTTTAGAAGATTTTCCAGAAGGACCAAGAAAAGATGCTACCTATGTTTTAGAAGGTAAATTAAAAAAAGATGATAGTGATGGTATTCATAAGAAAGGAGATATTGTTAATTGGACAATTTTTGATGATGAGGCACACCCAAGTTTTAAAAAAGTAACAGGTCTTTTAGAGGAGATTCCTACGGGTAATTCTTCAACGAGTATGACTACTTATTTTATGAGGTACGCAGATTTACTATTAATATATGCTGAGGCTGAAGGACGATCTGGCGGCAGTTCTGTGGAGGCTTGGGAAGCTTTAAATAAAGTTAGAAGAAGAGCTTACGGAAATAGTAATGTTGATTTAAGTACAGGCGATTTGGCTGAGCTAGCATTTACAGAAAGAAAATGGGAGCTTGCAGGTGAATTTATTCGATGGGGTGATCTTGTTAGAATGGAAAGAGTAGCAAATGCTTTAGCAAACAGGTCTACAAATGAATTGGTAGGTCCTGTTGAAGGAGACACATCTCCTGCAAACTATTTTTCACCAATACCACAGTCAGAAATTGATAGAGCACCACAATTGAGTAATTAATTGTGTTTTATATTTGAGTTAGTTAGTTGAAAAACCTTATGGACATACCATAGGGTTTTTCTTTTAATAATTAATATTTTCCTATTAATATCATTTTTATAAAATGAGAAAAATAACCTTTATTTTCGTATTTCTTGGCGCATTTATTACATCATGTAAAAAAAATGCCCCTCTAGTAGCTACAGGAACTAACTTATTTGAATCAATATCATCTGAATATTCCGGTGTACATTTTTCAAATGAACTGGTAGAGTCAGAAGATTTTCATTATTATAAATATATCTATTCCTATAACGGAGGTGGAGTAGCCGCTGCTGATTTTAATAGGGATGGACTTATCGATTTGTTTTTTACTTCAAACCTAAAATCGAATGAACTTTATATAAATGAAGGTAATTTAAAGTTTACAAATATTACTAAAAAAGCAGGTTTCAAAAAAAATGATGGTTTTAATTCTAGTGTTTCGATTGTGGATATAAATAACGATGGTTTTCCAGATATTTATATATGCCGAGCCGGGAAGTTTGATGACCAACGGCTAGTAAATCAACTTTATATTAATAATAGAAATTTAACTTTTACAGAGAAAGCAGAAGAATTTGGATTAGCAGATGCCAATAGATCAACAGCAGCAACATTTTTTGATTTTAATAAAGATGGTTATTTAGATTTGTATATAGCAAACAGTCCTGTAATAACAAGAGATTATCGTGAGATTAAAAACTTAAAAACAATTCAAGAGGATCCAAAAACGATTGCTTTAAAAGGAAGCGATAAATTGTATAAAAACAACGGAAATGGAAAGTTTATTGATGTGTCTATTGAGTCTGGGATATTGCCAGATAGAGCTTTCGGCTTAAATGCCCAAATAGGGGATTTAAATAACGATGGATGGCCAGATATTTATGTGAGTAATGATTTTGAAATGCCAGATTTTACTTATGTTAATAATAGAGATGGTACCTTTTCTGAGAGTAGAAATCAATTATTTAAACACATGTCTTTTTATAGCATGGGAGGAGATATTGCCGATATTGATAATGATGGTTTAATGGATTTAATGACATTAGACATGAGTCCTGAAGACTATGTAAGGTCAAAAACAACCATGGCAATGACCTCTATAAGTAAGTTTAAAACGATGGTAGAAAAAGAGTACCATTACCAGTATATGCATAATATGTTGCAGGTAAATAATGGAAACGGAACCTATAGTGAAATTGCTCAAGCAGCTGGCGTTGCTAATACAGATTGGAGTTGGTCTGTTTTGATGGCAGATTTTGATTTAGATGGGTATAATGATATATATATTACCAATGGTGTGTATAGAGATGTTATTGATCAAGATAAAACCAATGAAATAAAGAGTATAATAAGAAGTAGCAAAAGTAAGCCTACAGACAAGGACCTCTTAAAGTTTACGCAAATGCTTCCACAGCAAAAATTGCCAAACTATTTTTTTAAAAATAAAGGAGACAGAACATTTAGTAATGAATCTAACCATTGGATAAAACAAAAACCAACATTTTCTAATGGAGCAGTTTATGCAGATTTAGATAATGATGGTGATTTGGATATGGTTGTAAATAACTTGAATGAAGAGGCAACAATACTTAAAAATAAAGCTAGAGAAATAGGTAGCGGAAATTATATTCAAATTCAATTTTCTGGATTAAAAGAAAATGTGTCAGGAGTTGGTGCTAAAGCGGAACTAATTTTTAATCAAAAAAAAATTCTTACACGAGAACTAGTAAAGTCTAGAGGGTATTTATCTTCCGTGTCAAATAAACTACATTTTGGTTTAGGTAAAGAAAATGTAATTCCCGAAATAAAGATTACTTGGCCCGATGGTAAAACACAACAATTGTTTCATGTAAAGTCAAATCAATTGCTTGAAGTGGCGTATAGAAATGCAAAAATTACACAAGAAAAATCAGAAAATAAACAAGCAATTTTTATTAAAGAAAAATGGAATGTTTCGCATGAAGACCCAGTATATGACGATTTTAAAAAGCAACTACTATTACCACATAAATTGTCTCAAACAGGTCCAGCACTTGCTGTGGCTGATGTTAATAATGACGGTATCGATGATGTGTATTTGGGAGGAGCATATACTATGGCGGGTAAGTTGTTATTGGGGGAAACCTCTGGAAAATTCCAAAAAATAACAACCAAAGCGTTTATTACAGATAAAAACCATGAAGATGTAAGTGCTTCTTTTTTTGACGCTGATAATGATGGAGATTTAGACCTTTATGTAGTAAGTGGAAGTTATGAGTTTGGTGTTAATACACAACCATTGCAAGACCGTCTTTATTTTAATAACGGAAAAGGGGAATTTACAAAATCGTATGATGCATTGCCTATAATAAATTCAGCAGGATCTGTGGTTGTCTCCGCAGATTTCGATAAGGACGGAGATTTAGACCTTTTTGTAGGAAGTAGAGTAATTCCAGGCTTATACCCATATGCTCCAATAAGTTATTTATTAGTTAATAATGACGGTAAGTTTTCTATAGAGACAAAAAATAAAGCTCCTCAATTAGAGAAAATAGGAATGATAACGGATGCTATTTGGAATGATATCGATAAAGATGAGGATCTAGATTTAATAATTACAGGCGAATGGTTAGGTATAGAGGTCTTTGAAAATATATCTGGTAAATTATTAAGATCAAAAAAATATAATAACCTATCTAAAGCCACAGGTTGGTGGAATAAATTACTGGTTGCTGATGTCGATGGCGATGGCGATAAGGATATTATTGCTGGTAATTTAGGGTTGAATTATAAATTCCACGCTTCTAAAGAGAAACCTTTTCATGTGTATACTTCCGATTTTGATCATAACGGAGTCGCTGATATTATGCTGGCTAAATATTATAAAGATAAACAAGTGCTTGTAAGAGGTAAACAATGTACAGCAGAACAAATACCAGTTCTAAACGAAATTGTACCTACATATACAGATTTTGCTAACAGAGATATTAAAGGAATTGTTGGTAGTAATTTAGATAAGGCATTACATTTTATGGCAGTAGAATTTAGGTCGGGAATTTTTTTTCAAGATCAATATAATGAATTTACTTTCTCTCCTTTTTCAAATGAGGTGCAACAATCACCAATCAATAGTATATTGTTTGAAGATTTTGATGAGGATAATAATAAAGATATTTTATTGGCGGGGAATAATTATCAATCAGAAATTGAAACCACTAGGTCAGATGCCGGGATTGGTTCATTTTTAAAAGGAGATAACACAGGGAATTTTCAATTTATTCCTAATAGAGAACATGGTTTTTTTGCAAGCAATGATGTTAGGAATATGGCAATAGTAAATACAAACCAAGGTAAAGTTGTATTAGTGGTTAATAATAATGATACGCATTATTACTATCTTTTTAAGGAGTAATAATGTAGACTTTATAAGATAAAATCAATTATGCTTTTATAGAGTAGTAAATAAAAAACTAATAAACGTTTATGCCTTTAAGTCTTTTTGTTCTATAAGTTACTTGTGCAAAATTAAAATGCTTTCTCCGAAAATTAAAGAATAATAGTTTAATTGATCAATATACACCTGTGCTATGAACGCTTACACCTCCTTCTTTTTAAAGAAGCATATCTAATTTAGCTATCTAAATTACGGCAACTATAAATAAATTTTTTTTATGAAATTAATTAACCCAAGATATAAAGTCTTTTTGACTTTGATATTATTATGTATTCTTACTTGTATCGTAAGTTGTAAGGACAATAAAAACCAAGATCAATTAGTAAAAACCGATAGGGAGGTTAATGTAAAAAGTAGTTTCAATTTAAATAAAGAAATTGAGAATTGTGAAATGCAATTAACTACCTCGTCATCTAAACTCACAGATTTAACAAAGCATCCTCGTTTAATTGAGAAAAACCAGACAGAATGGAAAGAGGTTTCTAATAATAAACTGGTGTGGACTTCTGGTTTTTATCCAGGAATTTTATGGTACATGTACGATGTTACAAATAATGAAAAATGGAAAAATGAAGCTATTAAACGTACCGAAGTATTCGAGGACTTTAAAAACATTACCGAGCACCACGATATTGGTTTTATGATGTTTCCTGCTTATGGCAATGGATATAAAATTGGGGGTAAAAAAGAGTATAAGGATATTTTGTTAACATCAGCAGCCTCTTTAGCAACAAGATTTAATCCAAAAGTAGGTACTATAAAATCATGGTCAGTAAAAATGCATCCACGTTGGAAACAACATCTTACCATTATAGATAATATGTTAAATTTAGAATTACTGTTTTGGTCCGCTAAAAACGGTGGTGATTCTACGCATTATGATATAGCAGTAAAACATGCTGAAACTACAATGAAAAATCATTTTAGAGAGGATTTAACCTCTTGGCATGTTTTAGAATACGATTCTATTTCTGGTAAAGTATTAAATAAACACACAAAACAAGGTTATGCAGATAATAGTAGATGGTCTAGAGGACAGGCTTGGGGCGTTTATGGTTATACTATGGTGTATAAGCAAACCAAAGATAAAAAGTTCTTAGATTTTGCTGAAAAAATAGCAAATAAATATCTGTCCTTGCTTCCAGAAGATATGGTGCCTTGTTGGGATTTTGATGTTCAAAATGACCCAAAAGAAGAAAAAGATGCCTCTGCCGCAGCAATTGTGGCTTCTGCATTGTTAGATTTAAGCACGTTAGTAGAAGATAAAGAAGATCAAAAGCGGTATTATAATGCAGCAGTAAATATGCTAAAATCTTTAGGGTCAGATAAGTATTCTGCAGTTGGTAAAGCAGATTCATTTTTATTACACTCAACAGGAGCTAAATCTTTAGGACACGAAATAGATGTTGCTTTAATTTACGCAGATTACTATTATATTGAAGCCTTATCTAGATTAAAAAAATTACAGACGAAAAAATAAGCCTTAAATGTTCATAATAAAATCCTTTTTTAGAAATTTAGTAATATTACATTCCGTGGTATTTATATTTGGTTGCTCAAGTATTACAAAAAAAGAAACCAAAGAAAATATTATTGAAAATGAACAAGTAAAACCAAATTTACTATTCATTTTCCCTGATCAATTAAGGAATTCTTCAATAGGAATAAATAAAGAAGACCCGGTAGTTACCCCTCATATAAATAAATTGGCAGAAGAAGGTATTACTATGTCTAATGCTATTAGTAATTATCCATTATGTAGTCCGTATAGGGCTATGTTAATGACCGGTAAATTACCATATAATAATTCGGTTTTAACAAACAGTAATTCTGGTAGATATAAGTATAATAATTCTTGGCAAAAAAAGGATGTTAGTTTTTCAGACGTATTGGTTAAAAATGGTTATGATGCAGGTTATGTGGGTAAATTACATCTTACATCACCACCACCTATCGATGGTAAAGATTCCTTAATCTGGGATGCTTATACACCAAAAGAACTTCGTCACGGATTTAATTTTTGGTATTCATATGGTACTTTCGATATACATAACAATCCGCACTATTGGATAAATGATGCTAAAGAAGAGGAATTAACTTATGTTAATGAATGGTCTCCAAAACATGAAGCCGATATTATTATAGATTATATTAAAAACCCATCGGCAAAAACAAGGAATAAAGATAAGCCGTTCGCATTATTTTGGTCTATAAACCCTCCACACCCACCTTATCAATACGTTCCAGAAAAATATTTAAAGTATTATAAAGATAAATCATTAGATGAATTGTTGGTAAGAGAGAATGTAGTTTTAGATTCAGATGCTAAAGATTTGGCTTTTCACTCGGGCGCATCAAGAAATAGAACGCATTTAGCCAAAGAACACGTTCGAGATTATTTTGCGATGGTTACGGGTGTAGATGATCAAATAGGGCGTGTTTTAAAAGCCTTAGAGGAACAAGGTTTAGATGATAACACCATTGTAGTTCTTACTTCTGATCATGGCGAAATGATGGGTAGCCATGGCTTAATGTCTAAAAATATTTGGTACGAGGAAGCACTCAATGTACCTTTTATTATTAGGTGGCCAAATAGAATTAAAAAAAATCAAAAAAACGATTTAATAATAAGCGCCACAGATATTATGCCAACCCTTTTAAATATGATAGAAGCCACGGATGGTTTCCCAACTAATTTAGATGGTAAAGATTTATCATCGATCATATTAAACGGAGAAGGGGATAAACCAACATCTGCTTTATATTATTTTATTAAAGAAGGACAGCCCGAATCTGGACATAGAGGTATAAGAACCCACAAACACACCTATGTGATTACTATCGATAAAAAAAATATTGAACGTAAGTTTTTGTATGATAATGAAAATGACCCATACCAAGAAATAAACCTTATTGGTAAGGAGGTTACAATAGAAAAAAAACTACATAAAGAGTTGCTTAAAAACTTAAAAGAAAAGAAAGATCCTTGGTTAGGAAAATATCAAAACTTAAAATAATGCTCTCATAATGAAAACATGTATATTTCGTTTTTTTTATATATTAAAAGTACCTTTTAGGACTGCTAAATGGTCTCTTGTAATTGGGTTTTTATTGCTAATTGTTAGTTGTAAAAATGAAAATAATACGACTACTTTTAAAAGTGATTTTAAAAGTGTAGCAACTAGAACATTTATTAGTCCTCAATATTGGGCAAATCCTATGCAAGATTGGCAAGTAGCCAATGATAGAATAGAGTGTTTGGTAAGTAACGAAAATAGAAATATCCATTTATTAACAAGGCAACTTTCAGAACAAGAAGGCAGCTTAGAAATGCGAGTTCGTTTAGGGTTTTTTAACAATGAAGTATCAAACCTGAATAAAAATTGGGCTGGTTTTAGTATTGGTTCTAAAGGGCAATTTAATGATTATAGAGACAATGCTGTTTTTGGTAAAGGAATTAATATAGGAGTTAGCACAAATGGCACTTTATTTATTGGTAAACCAAGACCTAATAATGATAATAATAAAAATGTAATTAAGGCTTTAAATACGGGTGTTGAGTTAAAAGTTTTAGTAAGCCCCAAACAAAATAAATATACCATAGATTTTTCTGTAATTGATGTAAAAACAGGAAAAACGATAAGTCATATTTCTAAATCAGATATTTCGCCAGAGCGTCTTATTGGGGACGTTGTTTTAGTAAGTAATTTTGAAAATAAAAACGGAGCAAAAATCAACAATACAAAAAGTGTATGGTTTCAAGATTGGGAAATAGCAGGCAGTAAAATTGAAAAACATGATGACCGTTCTTTTGGGCCAATTATGTTCTCACAATACACTTTAAGTCGCAATACTTTAAAAATAACAGCGCAAATGGCGCCAGATGATAATGAGGGTAAAGATGTTGAATTTCAAATAAAAGAAAACAACATTTGGAAAACAATATCAAAAGCATCTATAGATAAAAAAGCCCGTACAGCAAGATTTAAAATAGAAAATTGGGAGGATACTAAAGCGTGTAATTACAGATTAGCATATGTTTTAAACGAAGCAAATAATAAAGTAAAAACATATTATTGGGAGGGTATTATTAGAAAAAATCCTAGGGATAAAAAAAATATTGTAGTTGCTGGTTTTACAGGAAATAACGATTTAGGCTTCCCTAATAACGATATTGTAGAACAAGTAAAATATCAAAATCCAGATGTGTTATTTTTTTCTGGGGATCAAATTTATGAGCCTGTTGGAGGTTACGGTATTCAGCGAGAACCTTTAGATATAGCCACCTTAGATTATTTGCGAAAATGGTATATGTATGGCTGGGCGTATAGAGAGATATTAAAAAGTACACCTACAGTTGTAATAACCGATGACCATGATATGTATATGGGCAATATTTGGGGAGAAAATGGGAAAGCCTCACTGAAAAACGGAACACGTACAGAAATCCAAGATAGTGGTGGTTATAGAATGTCCCCAGAATGGGTAAATATGGTAGAGCGCACGCAAACAAGTCATTTGCCAGACCCCTATGA
The DNA here is from genome assembly GCF_016744255.1 of Maribacter sp. Classification (GTDB taxonomy): domain Bacteria; phylum Bacteroidota; class Bacteroidia; order Flavobacteriales; family Flavobacteriaceae; genus Maribacter_B. The sequence continues at coordinate 87,246 of NZ_JADGES010000003.1, read as the reverse complement.
TGCAACTAGTGTAGAAAGAGGTATAGGTGTTTATTATACACAGATGAACTATGGTAATGTTAGTTTTGCGATTATTGAAGATAGAAAATTTAAATCGGCACCAAAAGCATTACTTCCAGAAGCAAAAATTGTAAACGGTTGGCCGCAAAATAAGGCGTATAATATTAAAAAGGCAGATGTGCTATCCGCAAAATTATTAGGAGATAGGCAATTAAATTTTTTAAGTAAGTGGTCGTCAGATTGGAGTTATGGCGCAGAAATGAAAGTCCTATTATCACAAACTATTTTTGCAAATGTAGCAACACTTCCGGAAGAAGCTATGACAGATGCTATTGTACCAACACTAAGAATATTAAAAGCAGGTGAATATCCTAAAAATGATATGCCTGTAACAGATATGGATTCTAATGGTTGGCCTCAGACAGGAAGAGACAATGGTGTTAAAGCCATTCGCAAAGGATTCGCTTTTCATTTAGCAGGGGACCAACATTTAGGTAGTACTATACAATATGGAGTAGATAATTTTAACGATAGTGGTTATGCATTCTGTGTGCCTTCTATTTCTAATTATTGGCCTCGTAGATGGTACCCAATGTTTGAAGGGGAAAATAGAAAAGAGGGCTCTCCAAAATATACAGGACAATTTGAAGACGGTTTTACAAATAAAATTACTGTAGAAGCTATTTCGAACCCTTTGTATACAAATAAGCTTCCATCAGAATTACATGATAGAGCTGCTGGGTACGGCATTGTGCGTTTTAATAAAGAGTATAGAACAATAAAGATGGAGTGCTGGCCTCGTGGAGCAAACCCTCAAAAAGGCGATTCGGAGCAATATAGCGATTGGCCAATAACCATAAGCCAAACAGATAATTTTGGTAAAGAGTGGGGAACTACATTGCCAAAAATTAAAGTGATTGGTTTAGTAAATCCTGTGGTTCAAGTAATTGATGAAGCTAGTAAAAACATACTTTACACTTTAAGAATTAAGGGAGACTCGTTTACACCTAAAGTTCCAAAAAAAGGCAGTTATACAATAGGTATTTCTGAGCCAGATAAGAAAATTAGTAAAAAAATGTACAATATTAAAGCATCAAAAAATAATACCGAAAAATTATTTTTCGATTTTAACTAGATAAGGGCATTAAATTTGTCTTACTCATTATTTAAAATAAATATTTTAATTATAAAGAGGTACTTATGAATCTATTCAATAAAACAATAGTATCTACATTTTTAGCATTCTTAGTAGTATACTTTGGTTATTCGCAAGAAAGCAAAAAACCTTCTGTAGAATCCTTTGAAAAAGAGACTGTTTTAAGCGAGTATAAAGCTTCTAATAGTAGTTTGTCTACAAGTTCAGCTCATTTTAAATTTGGAAAAAAATCCTTGCAGTGGAGTTGGAGTGGACAAAGTAATTTTGGAACATCAAATTTTAGAATTTTAAACCATGATGAAAGCCCATTGGCATATGGAGATTATTTTCCTGCATCTCCCACTTTAGCAATATCATTATATAATGAAACCCCTCAAGAAGGAACAATAACTATTTCTTTTGAAAAAGAAGGTGTTAAAGAAGTTTGGTTTAATCTAGAGCTGTCTTTTAAAGGATGGAGGCGTATCTGGGTGCCTTTTTATGAAATGCAAGGTAACAAGCCAAAAAAAGGAGCAGCCATTAGTTACGATTATTTTAGAGTAAGTACTAATACTAATAGTGGAACCCTATTTTTTGATGATATTATTTTTTCTCAATACCAAGATGATAGGCACCAGTATCCAGATACTATGGTGCCATTTATTAAATCAAAAATGCAATCGGGAGAGGATCATTGGATGCCTTTAATTAGTAATTACGAACGTATAGAGAATATAGATGCTAAGCCTATTTCTAGTCCAATAAGGGGGGATTTAAAAAAAATCGAAGAATATATAGATCAAGATTTATCGGTAGCCAAAAAGGGCGGGGTTTATATGAATACTCTAAAAGAATTATTCCAAAGTCTAAATATTAATAATGTAGGAAAAACGGTATTAGGGCCACCATTAACTTTTAAAGCTGAACAGGAATATTTTAATGTAAAACAACAAGGTCCCAATAAGTTTAATGATATACACGACTTAGGGAAAGTGATGAAAAAAATTGCCAGTTTTCATGGCAAAGCCAATGATTTAGAAAGGCAAGAAATTGAAAAGATGTTTATTACAGGCGCAGGGTATTTTTTAGATCAAGGGTGGCAAGCTGGTGCATCTGGAGGCACAAGACATCATATTGGTTATGGTGTTGGAGAAATTACCGAAGCCTTTTTTATAATGCGCCAATTATTACATAAAGAAGGTTTGTTGAATGATGTAGGATCGAGTTTACATTGGTTATTTAATCTAGGAATGGTTTTAGATAACGAAAAAGAGTTCCATGTAAATATTGATTATTTAAATACACAATCGTACTACCATTTAATGCTTATTTTTTTATTAGATAGTCAAGAAAAGCAAGCAGCTTTATTAAGAGCATATTCTAAATATACGTCTATTATTTTAGCACAACAGAAAGAAGAATGGGGGTTTAAAGCAGACGGTACTTCATGGCACCATAATGGTCATTATCCGGCATATGGTATGGGCGCATTTAAAAAAGTTCCAAAAGTTATAAGGGCCTTATCAGACACAAAATTTCGTATAAGTACAGATGGACATAGAAATTTTAAAAAAGCATTTTTAGCTACACGTACTTATAGTCAATTATACGATTGGGGTTTTGGTAATGCAGGCAGACACCCATTAGATGGTACAAGTTCAATAGCATCTTTAAAAAATCAATACTTATTAATGGCATATTCTGGAAACCCAGAAGGAACCTCAAAAATAGATAAAGAAGTTGCGGCAGCCTATTTACGTCTTTGGGGTAAAGATGATATTGTCAATACGTTTGTTTTTACAGAAGATGGTGTTCAGAAAGAAATTTTAAGAGGTTACCATACAATGCCTTATGCAGCTACCGCTATATATAGACAGAATGATTGGGCAGCTATAATTAAAGGGTATAGTAGATATGTTTGGGCATCAGAAATTTATGTAGCTTCAAACAGGTATGGTAGATACCCAGCTAACGGAACGGTTCAATTATTAAATAGTAAAGGAGAAAAGAGTAGCGGGTTTCACCAAGAAGGATGGGACTGGAATCGTTACCCAGGGGCAACCATTATCTATTTACCTTTTAAAGAGTTAGAGCCTAATTCGCCTTTACTCATGTTTAGGTCTAATGAAACATTTGCCGGGGCAGTTAAATTAGATGGGAATGGTGTTTTTGGAATGATATTGAATGAGGAAAAAGGTATTAATGCAGAGCCACCTAACAAGCAATTGGGTTTTCCTGGAAGGTTAAAAGCAAAAAAAACGGTGTTTTCATTTGGGGATAAGATTATATGTATTGGTACAGATATATCTAGCGTAGATGATAAAAACCTTACACAGACTAATTTGTTTCAAACGTTTTTAACAGATAAAAAAAATCCTATTTATACTTCAGATAAAAAAATTACAAAATTTCCTTTTGAAGGGCAGTTGCCTAAAAATACAAAAGCAGAGAATTGGTTAATAGACCCCTATGGAAATGGATACCATATTTTATCTAACCATGCCGTTAACTTTAAGAAAGAAAAACAAAGTTCGTATCATAATAAATACTCTATAAATACGGGTAAAATGAACCGTAAAGGGAAAGGAGTAAAGGAAACCGAAGGTAATTATGCTTCTGCGTGGATTAATCACGGACTAGCCCCTAAAAATGAAGGTTACCAGTATGTTATTTATCCTTTTAATAATGAATTGCAAATAAATAGTTTTAATAAAAAAATAAAAAAGGATACGTCTTATGCTATTTTAAGAGCAGATAGTATTGCTCACATTGTAAAAGACTTAAAAACAAACACCACAGGTTATGTGGTTTTTGAGGCAAATACCAATATAGAACAAGGTATTTTAAAAACAGTTTCTAAACCAGTTTTGATAATGGCTAAGGAAGAAAGTACCCAAAAAACAACATTAAGTGTTGTGCAGCCAGATTTAAACTTTCCAGAAGACAAGAATGGAAAATTAAAAAACTTTAGTGAACCACTAAAATTTGCTATTACTGTGAATGGAAGATGGTCAACTTTAATAACAGATAAAGTTATTTCTGTAGATAATTCAGAAGAGGTAACCACTATTTTTTTAGAGCTTAAAGATGGCTTTTCTCAAAAAATAACTTTGTTTAAAATGTAATTTTTAGCAAATATTTTAACCTTTTTTACTATAATTATGCGAATTTTTTTTCTTTTATATTTTATAGCTTCAAGTGCTTTTGCACAAGAATCTATAATTTGGAAAAAGTTTACAGGGGAAATTTCAGATCCTAAAATTCCTAAACTTTTCGATTATTCGTATGCAGGTTATAAATTAGGTGAAGAAGGAATTCCTAAACGTTTTAAAAAGGCAACTATTTTTAATGTAATAGATTTTGGAGCCATACCAAACGATTCTTTTTCTGACCAAAAAGCTATACAATCCGCAATTAATGCTGCCGAAAAAAATAATGGAGGCATTGTTTTTTTTCCTAAAGGCGAATTTTTAGTAAATGTAAGTCCCCAAAAAACGAACCCAATCACAATAAAATCCTCTAATATAATTTTAAAAGGCAGTGGTTTAGGTAGAAACGGAACAGTGATACATATGCAAAATCACATGTTACAAAGCTATCCTAATGAACCAGAGTGGAAAGTAAGTTATATGTTTAAATTTTATTCTAATAAGAGTAAAAATGTTGCAACTAATATTACAATAAATGCAGAAGAAGGCGCTTTTGTAATTGAAGTAGAAAACCCTAATATTTTTAAAAAAGCTAAATACATTCGGTTAGAAATGCCTTTTAGTATAGATGCAATTTCAGAATCTTTAGGTGGTAAAAATACGCGTCCGCATTGGGAAAAGATAAAAGAAAAAGGAGTAACTTTTGTAGAGAACCATGAAATAAAAAGTATTTCGGGTAATAAAATAACCTTAAAAGATCCTTTGGTAAATACTCTCAAAACAGAGTATGATTGGCAAGTGATGCCTTTTTATCCTATAGAAAATGTGGGTGTAGAAGACATTTTTTTTAAAGCAAATTTTAAGGATAAATTTATACATCATAAAAATTTTATCCATGATAATGCCTGGTCTATGATTTCTATGCAAAACGTTTCAAATTCTTGGGTAAGAAGATGTAGATTCAGTAACATTACAGGCGCTGTTTCAATAAATGCTAGTTACGCTTCTTCTCTTTTAATGCTATTAGTAGAAGGCAATAGTGGACATAAATTAACCAATGTAACCCAATCAACAAGGGTGTTAACAGGTTTAGTTTTTGATGCTACAAATAATGGGCAATGGCATGGAGCATCTATGTCTCATAAAACCTCGGGCTCTGTAGTTTGGCGTGTAAAAACCCCAAAGCAAGGGTGGGATTCGCATGCAGATATTCCAAAAAACAATTTAGTCGATTTGTATGAAGCATCTAAAATGACTGCTCATGGCGGGTTTTACAAAAACGAACCACACCATTTAAAAGGTTTAACACTTTGGAATTATAAAAGGGTAGGCAATACGGTTTTAGATTATGATTTTTGGAGCCTTTCTGGCAAAGGTATGTATTGGGGATTTTCTGCAGTAAATCCTATAATTGTTGGTTTACACGGCTCTAAAACTACATTTAATAAAGATAATATTGGTTATTTAGAAAGTTTGGGAACTAAAGTTTTTCCAGAATCTTTGTACGAAGCACAATTAAAATATAGGATAGGGAGAATGCCAAATTGGATTCGTAAAAGCCAAAAAGAATGGAAAAAAATAGAAAAAAAATGGCTACGAGAAAAACTATAAAGGTTAGACAAAGCAAAATAATATTGTTTTTATTTTTAATTGGTATTCTAATTTCATCTTGTAAACAGAGTGAAAAAAAAATACCAATTGAACAAGATGTAGTTTTAAATCAAAACCAACCAAATATAGTTTTGATTGTTACGGACCAACACCAAGCCGAAGCTTTAAGTATTGCAGGGAACTTAAATGTAAATACACCAAATTTAGACAAGCTAGCAAAAACAGGAATACGTTTTAAAAACGCCTATGTAACATTTCCGTTGTGTACACCTTCCCGATCTAGCATGTTTACAGGTAAAATGTCGCATACTTTAGATGTAAATTCTAATGAAAAAGGGGATAATGTTATGCAGCCTCAAGATAAAAAGCTAGGCCTAGGAAATGTTTTAAAGAATGCTGGCTATGATTGTGCTTATGGCGGAAAATGGCATGCTCATGAAGCCGCTATTGTAGAAGGTAATGGTTTTGAGAAAATAGCTGATTTTGGAGATATTCCACTAGCAGAAAAATCGATTAACTATTTAAAATCTAGACAAGGCAAAAGACAACCTTTCTTCTTGGTAACATCTTTTGATAACCCTCATAACATTTGTGAATGGGCAAGAAACCAGCCTTTACCTTATGGTAATATTCCTCCAGTGCCTTTAAACGATACTCCAGAATTACCAGTTAATTTTATGAAATCAGAAACTTTTCCTGAAGCTTTACAAATAGAGCAAAATGCTTCTGTAAAAACATATCCAACAAAAAATTATACCAAAGAAGATTGGCGTCAATACCGATATGCTTATTACAGATTAGTTGAAAAAGTAGATAAAGAAATTGGTAAAATTATTAATGCTATTGATAGTTTAGGTTTACGAGAAAAAACGGTAATTATATTTACTAGTGATCATGGAGATGGTAATGCATCTCATGGTTGGAATCAAAAAACAGCCTTATTTCAGGAAAGTATAAAGGTGCCTTTTATCATTAATTATAAAAATACTTCCAAAGAAAAAATAAATTCCACTTTAATTTCTAACGGACTAGATTTATACCCAACAATTTTAGACTATGCAGGTATTCCTGTTTTCGATGGTCTTTTAGGAAAAAGTATTAAACCGCTTATTGAAGGTAAAAGCGATTATGAAAAACACGATAATATAGTTGTTGAAACCAAATTTGAAGGTAAGCAAGCTTATGGTACTACAGGAAGAGCTGTAATTGGTAAACGCTACAAATATGTTATTTACAATTGGGGTAAAAATAGAGAGCAATTTTTTGATTTGGAATACGACCCGTATGAAATGAATAACCTTATTAACTCTAAGAAACATTTACAAAAGGTAGATGAATTTCGCAGAAAATTAATCGATTGGTGTAAGCAAACAAAGGACACCAAGTTCTTAAAAAAGGTCATGTTGCCAAGTCATACCGCTATAAACTCAAGCGAGTTGTTTGATAAACCTTATTAAAAAGCGTTAATGTATCTGTTTTAAATTACAAATTTTTACTATTTAAATGGATGAAGAGTTACTCCTTAGTAACTGTTATTTATAAGAAAATTTTAAAGGATTATAAAAACTAAACTTTAGAACAATAACCAAATAGAAAAGACTATTTAGAAATAATATGTAATAGGTTTTTAGAAGTTAAAGGGTGCCTAAAGTTAACAATGATAAACCTTAGGTAAATGGTTATTTTTAATTAGTTGGAGTTAATAATAACAGGATGTTTCAAAATTTTGAAGTTATACAGTAGAATAAATTTAGTAAATTTTAAATGAAAAAACCGAACCTAAAAACAATAGAGTGGATTTTAAGAATAGGTATTTTTATGACTTTTTTAGGCCATGGTGTTTTTGCAATTCAAGGAAACCCCAGTTGGATTAAGTATTTAGAAACTGTTTATATCCCAACAGAATCTGCTCATACTTTGATTGTATATATTGGTTGTTTAGATGTTGTTGTAGCTTTATTTATACTATTAAAACCTTACAATAAAATAATTATTTGGGCTGCTATTTGGGCTTTTTTAACAGCTTTAATTCGCCCAATATCTGGAGATTCTATTTGGTCTTTTATTGAACGTGGAGCTAATTTTATGATGCCATTAGCGCTGTATTATACCCTTAAAATGAATAAATTATAACACGTATGAATTTAAAAATGAAGTTAGCATATAGCAAGGCAAGTACTTTTCTACTTTTAGTAATGTTTATTTGCGGAAGTTTTGCTCAAAATAAAGACCAGGGTATTTTTAATAAGCTCAATTTTAATGAAGATTTATTAAAATCAGTAGAGAAATCTATAAAAAGTAATCAAAAGGATCAAGCATTAAAAGACTTGCTTACTATTTATAGAGAAAAAGATAATTTGTATTTACAGGTTAATGAAAATGATGTTGTTTTTATTAAAAAAGAATATCCAGAAAATGTTAGGAAAACCATGAAAGTGGCAAATGATGTTCTAAATCAGTATTTTCTATTTCGAGATGATTGGGATATGGAAAAAACAAATATTCCATATCAATTTAAAGGAGAAATAGATTGGACTGTAATACCAAACGGGGATGAAGAATGGTGTTATATGTTAAATAGGCATAAGTTTTGGATTGATTTAGGAAGAGCCTATTTGCTCACTAGAAACGAAAAATATGCTAAAAAATTCGTAAAACAAGTAACGCATTGGATAGATAGCAATCCATTAAAAGACGATTTAAAGCACTTTACATGGCGGAGAATCGAAGCGGGCATTCGGTGCGAAAACTGGATAAAAGCTTTTGAGTATATTAAAAATTCTAAACACGTAACTCCTGAATTTCTAGAAAAATTCTTAACCTCATTATATGAGCATGGAGAATATATAAACAGTTCGTTTAATAATTTCTCGCAAACCAGTAATTGGGGAGTTCTAGAGTTTCATGGATTATTTAATGTGGCTCATTTTTTAACAGAATTTAAAGTAGCCAAACAGTGGCAAAAAGAAGCTTTAGATAAATTAACTACCTGTGTTAAGTTGCAAATTTTACCAGACGGAACACAGTGGGAGCAATCTCCTATGTACCATAATGAGGTGTTTCATTGCTATATGAATGTTAATTTATTAGCGCAACGGAAGAATATTAAGCTTCCAGAAATTATTATTCAGAAAACTAAAGATATGGCATATGCCAATGTAAAATGGCAGAAACCTAATTATCATCAGCCGTTATTGGGAGATAGTGATGATACAGATTTAAGAGGATTGTTAACACTTGCTTCTTCATTATACAATGATTCGGTTTTAAAATCTAGAGCTTTTGAACAACTAGATTATGAAACTTTATTCATAACAGGTATAAAAAATAAGGATATCTATAATAATATGACTTCAGAATCGCCTAGTTTTTTAAGTACATACCAGCAAAGTTCTGGCGATTTTTATATGCGAACTTCATGGGAGCAAGATGCAACATATACAAGTTTTCATTTAAAAAAGTTAGGCTGTGGACATGGGCACGATAACTTGTTGCATTTTACCATTTTTGCTAATAATAGAGATTATTTAATTGATGGAGGCCGTTACTCTTATGTGGATGATAAATGGCGAGAATTTTTTAAAAGTAACATAAGTCATAATACATTAGGGGTAGATGATATGCCCAATACGGTATATAAAGATTCTTGGACTAACACTTTTGAAGCACGGTCTAATGCCATATTTACAGAATCTACAAAAACGTATGATTATGCAGAGGCAGAAAATACGGCCTATAAAAGATTAGAACATCCTGTTTCTATGAAACGAAGATTATTGTTTTTAAAGCCCAATATATGGTTGGTTTTCGATAGTTTTTCATCAAATGGTAGCCATAAATATTCGCAATATTTTAATTACCCTAATAAGAAGGTTAAAATAGAAAATGATGGATTAGTAACCACGTATGATAAAAAAAATTTAAGAATACAGCCAATTAATGATGTTGATATTAAATTAACCGACTCTTGGTGGTCACCAGAGTATAATTTAAAAAAAGAGAATAAAAAAGCCGAACTATTTAAAAAGGTAGAAGGCTCTACTTCATTTATTTCTCTTTTGTATTTCCCCGAAGAAACAAAACTCAGTTTTAAAAAAACACTAGTTTATACCAGAAATAATGTGGTGTTAAAAGATGAAGATGCAGAGGCGATAACAATTACTATCGATGAAAAAGAATATACACTACTAGTAGTTCATAACTCATCCGTACCAGCAGCGCATTTTTTAAAAGTAAATAACCAATTTGTAAGTGGAGAGGTAGTTTTAATTGAAAAAAGCAAATTAGAAAACGATATTCACATCATTAAGGATTAAATAAGTAGGTGTTTAGTGTTAATTTGCCCCCTCTTGATTGAGCATTTTCCCCCCTTGTGTTTTCATATTTAAGGAGGAACTTGCTACTTGTAATACAATGTTAAAAATCTTTAAAATACAAAATGTAATAATGTTTTTTAAAGTGATTTGTATATAGAATAAAAACGGCTCTACATGAAAAAAAATCTTATCCTGTTTATACTTTCACTTGTCATGCTAGTATTTAATTCTTGTCAAACTTCACAAAAACAAAAAACAATCAAATTAGCGCATGGGTTAGATATGAGTCACCCTGTACATAAAGCCATGCAGCTTATGGGTGAGGAACTCGAAAAAAACTCTAAAGGGAAATTAAAGTTAGAGATATATCCAAATCAGCAACTAGGGTCAGAACGTCAATGTCTGGAGTTACTGCAAATAGGAAGCTTAGATATGACCAAAGTATCTGCAGCTGTTATGGAAAATTTTTCACCAGATATGAAAGTATTTGGATTGCCTTTTTTGTTTAGAGATCGCAAGCATACTTTTAATGTTTTAGATGGTGATATTGGTAGAGAATTATTAGATGGCGGAAAAAAATATTGGTTAAAAGGTCTGGGATATTATGATGCTGGGAGTAGAAGTTTTTATACAAAAGAAAAGTCAGTAGTGTCTCCAAAAGATCTAGAAGGACTAAAAATAAGGGTTATGGAAAGCGTTACTGCCATGAACATGGTAAGTAGTCTAGGTGGTTCTCCTACACCTATTTCTTCAGGGGAATTATACACAGCATTGCAACAAGGAGTTGTTGATGGAGCAGAGAATAACCCACCAACGTTTTATTTATCAAGACATTATGAGGTTTGTAAGTTCTTTTCTCTAAATGAGCATACTACTATTCCAGATGTGCTAATTATAAGTACACATTTATGGGAGCGTTTATCCAAAGAAGAACAGAATTGGTTGCAAACGGCTGTTGATGCTTCTGTAATATATCAAAGGAAGTTATGGGCAGAATCAGAATCAGAGGCTTTAGAGGCCGTAAAGAAAGCAGGTGTAAAAGTTGTAAGACCAGACAAATCATTATTTAAGAAAAAAGTGGAGCCTATTTATGAAAGTTATAGGGATAATGAATCTATATATAGCCTTATTAAAAGAATTCAAGAAAGTGAATAACTATGGAATTAAGAAAAAAAGTTGATCGCATTTTAGGGAAGGTACTTGCTATAATTATGGGGGTTATGGTTGTTAATGTATTATGGCAGGTTTTTACCAGATTTATAGTTGGTACACCAAGTTCCTTTACCGATGAATTGGCACGGTATCTTATGATTTGGGTGGGAGTATTAGGAGCTGCTTATATTTCGGGGCGGCGCATGCATGTTGCCATAGATTTATTACCAACAAAGTTAAATAAAGAGGGGCAAACAAAACTAAAAATATTTATCAATTGGATTATCATTGTTTTTTGCTTTTTCGCATTAGTAGTTGGGGGACTGCGTTTAGTGTATATAACATTTACTTTAGGGCAGTATTCTCCAGCCTTACAAATACCCTTAGCAGTAGTTTATTTTGTTATTCCGATAAGCGGAATTTTAATAATTTATTACAAACTTTCTGATATTATAAACAAACAATTATAATGGAATATTTACCTATACTCATCTTAGTACTTAGTTTTATTGGGTTATTATTAATAGGTGTCCCTGTAGCATGGAGCATAGCTATTTCGTCGTTATTAACGATGATGACAAGCATATCAATGCTACCTGCACTTACAACGGTGTCTCAACGTATGGCTACAGGTTTAGATAGTTTTGCTTTATTAGCGATTCCGTTTTTTGTCCTTTCTGGTCAGCTTATGAATAAAGGAGGGATTGCGCATCGTTTAATAGACTTTGCAAAAACAATAGTAGGTTCGCTTCCAGGAGGATTAGCTTTAATTAACGTCATTGCAGCTATGTTAATGGGGGCTATTGCGGGTTCTGCTATGGCATCAGCATCTGCTATGGGTAGTATTTTAGGTCCAGAAATGGAAAAAGAAGGCTATTCAAAAGAATTTGGAGCCGCAGTAAATATTACATCATCAACCACAGGATTAATAATTCCACCTAGTAATGTTCTTATTGTATATTCATTAGCAAGTGGAGGAGTGTCCATTGCTGCATTGTTTTTGGCAGGATATATACCTGGTATTATAACAGGGTTGTTTCTTATGATAGTAGCTTCGTTTTGGGCTAAAAAGAAAGGCTATAAAGTAGGTAAAAAAAGTACTTTAAAGGAAGTAGGAAGTTCTTTTGTAAGAGCATTTCCTAGTTTAATGTTATTAGTAGTAGTTATTGGGGGTATAGTTGCTGGTATTTTTACAGCCACTGAAGCATCTGCAATAGCCGTACTATATACACTCGTTTTAGGAATTATATATAAAGAGATAAAATATAAAGACCTATCACAAATTTTATTAGATTCTTGTGGCACAACAGCAATTGTAATGCTGTTAATAGGTGCTTCTATGAGCATGTCTTGGGTAATGTCTTATGAAAATATTCCTCAAAGTATTAGTTCTGTATTGTTGACTGTAAGTGATAATCCTATTATAATTCTTTTAATAATAAACTTAATATTATTGTTTGTAGGTATTTTTATGGATATGACACCAGCAGTTTTAATCTTTACACCAATATTTTTACCAATTATTGAAAAATTAGGAATGGATCCTATTCAATTTGGAATTATCATGGTAATGAACTTAAGCATAGGCTTATGCACACCACCAGTAGGCTCTGTTCTTTTTGTTGGGGTTGGTGTAGCAAATACAACCATAGAGAAAGTTATTAAACCTCTTTTACCTCTCTTTATAGCAATGATAATAGCATTGTTTCTAGTAACTTATTTCCCTCAGTTAAGTCTATGGTTACCTAGTTTATTAGATTTGTAAATAGGTGTTAGGTAAAAAATAGATTACTCCTAGGATTAGATTAGTATAAAAATGGAAGATTTAGGTATATTATAAGGCTTCTATTGTATGATAACCCAATTAAGAAACAAAGCCTAATGAACACAGTTACTATACAAGATAATAAAACAAAAAAATATAATGTATTGCCAATTAAGGCAGATTGTCTTAAAATAACAGGAAAGGGAATAGATCAAAATTGGAAATACGCCGAAGTATTATCAGAATTTGTTTCTCCTTGGGATAAAAAAGAAATACGTAAAATTGAATTTAGATCGCTATACGATACAAAAACGATTTTTTTTTATTTTAAAGTGGAGGACTCTAAAGTATATATAGACACTTCGGATAATAAAATTTCGAATATTAATAATTCAGATAGAGTAGAGCTTTTTTTTAGGTCGAGCAAATCTATGGATCCATATTATTGTTTAGAAATTGATCCAGATTCAAGAATTATGGATTTTATGGCACGCCCAAACAAGCAATTTGATTTTGATTGGAATTGGCCAGCAAATGATATAACCGTTAAATCATCTATTGAGGCCACATTTTTTACAGTAGAAATAGGAATAAGTATCTCTTCGCTGAAAAAGTTTGGTTTATTAAGAAATGGAGAGATTGAAACCGGAATATTTAGGGCAAAGTACAATAAAAAAGAGGGTAATAAGTACCAGCCTACTTGGATAACTTGGGTCGACCCTAAAACTGAAAACCCCAATTTTCATACCCCTAGCTCTTTTGGGATGCTAAAATTACATAACTTTTAATCTCCTGTATAGGTTTTAATGCTCTCAGAATTAATAATATTTATGGGTAATAATATTTGACTAGGAATTTCTTTATCGAAAAGAAAATGTTCAATTAAATGTTTTAGTCCAAGATAAGCTTGTTGCTTTGGATTTTGATGTATTAAAAAATCGATATTTCCCTTTTTTAAAAAGGAGATATTTTCACGTAATAAGTCATAACCAACTAATGCTATTTTTTTTTCATGCTCATTTTGAAGAATTTCGGCCACTTGATAACTCTTAGATGTTGTTACAAAAATCCCCTTCAATTCAGGGTGTTCTGCCATAATACTAGTTAATGTTTTTTCTATATTAGAATGTTTTAATTTGTAAGTTATAATGTTGTATTTGGGGGCGTTTAATTCCTGAAAATAGCTTTTAAAACCTTTTTCTTTTTCTTGCATATGTATGGCGTTATTGTATTTTTCATCAATATGAATAATTGCAAGACCTCCTTTACTTATAATGCTACTTAGTAGTTTAGCGCCAATTCTACCACTTTGAAATAAATCTTGTCCAATAAAATTTTTTGCAGGGGAAGAATTAATATGATTGTTAAATATAGAAACAGTGATTCCTGAATTACTATATTCTTCTATAATAGTACTAGCTTCTTTAAAAAATAAAGGAACTAATAGTACGGCATCTGGAGCTACTGCTTGTATAGTTAAATTAGCTTTTAAGAACGATGCAGTACTTGTTGGGTTAAAAAAGTAGATTTCCACATGGATTCCAAAAGCGTTAAATTCTAAAACAGCTTTGTTAATACCAACAATACAAGACTCCCAGTATGCATCCTTTTTAGGGTCGGGTAGTAAAACGCAAATGGTATAAATTTTATTATTCTTTAATTGTTTCGCAATAAAGTTTGGTTTAAAATCTATATCATCAAGTATACTATTTACTTTTTTTAAAGCAGTTTCCGATACTTTCCCTCTTTTATGAAGAACTCTATCAACGGTACCTTTAGAAACACCAGCTAACTTAGCAATATCTTTTATGGTATATTTTTTCATAGAGAACGAATATAGTAAATTCACTCTAGATTAAATATAATGTGCTCGAACACATTTTAAGCTTAAATCCTTTTATATCCCATAATAACATCCTATTTTTGTGCTGTAAAGAGGTGATTTTAGTTGCTTTTTTAAAACTATTAATGGCCTATAATTTATAATAATCATGAGTAATAGAAATACACCAACACTTGTAGTTTTAGCCGCCGGAATGGGAAGTCGTTATGGAGGGTTAAAACAAATTGACACATTTACTCCGGAGGGGGATAGTATTATTGATTTCTCGATATACGATGCTCTGCAAGCAGGGTTCGGAAAATTTGTATTTATCATTAGAAGAAGTTTTGAAAAAGAGTTTAAAGAAAAGTTTAATAAAAAATTAGAAGGAAAAGCGGAAGTTGTTTATGTATATCAGGAACTAGAAAATGTACCTAAAAAATATATTAACCCTGAAAGAACAAAACCATGGGGAACAGGGCACGCCCTGTTAATGGTAAAAGATTCTGTTACGGAAAATTTTGCAATTATCAATGCAGATGATTTTTATGGGAAAGAAGCTTTTGTTGTTATGGCAAAATCTTTAGCAGCCAAAAATAAAGAGTCATATGATTTTAATACAATGGCCTATTTGTTAAAAAATACAGTATCAGATTATGGGTTTGTTTCAAGAGGGGAATGTAAAGTAAATGAAAAAGGATACTTAACAGATGTTACAGAACGTACTCATATAGAAAAAATAGACGGTAAACTAATGTGTAAAGATGAGGAGGGTGAATTTATACCAATTGATGAAGACACAGTGGTTTCAATGAATTTTTGGGGCTTTACTCCAAAATGTTTTGAGTTTGGAGAGGAGTTGTTTCTAGAGTTTTTAGAAGCTAATAAAGAAAATTTAAAGGCTGAATTTTATATACCTTCAGTAGTAAATGAGATATTAAAATCTGGTACAGCTACCGTAGAAGTTTTAAAATCTAATGCAAAGTGGTTTGGTGTTACTTATAAAGAAGATAAAGAAACCGTAGAAAAGGCAATTGGGGAATTAAAAAAACAGAATATTTATCCACTAAATCTTTGGTAGTATGTTATTAGAAAAGCTAAAATATATTTTTAATAAATTTAACCATCAAGGCACCTTTGATTCTTATAAAGAATTAGCTTCTGGGTATATTAATGACACCTATTTAATAGAAACAAAAAAGAAACCATATTTTGTTCTACAACGTATTAATCACGATGTGTTTAAAGATGTGTCTGGTCTTATCGAAAATAAAGTTAATGTAAGTCGTCACCTTCAGGAAAAACTAGCAAACTTATCAGAGGAAGAACTAAAAAAACGTGTGCTAACATTTGTGGAGACAAACAAAGGAGAACCCTATTATAAAGATAATGATGGGGATTATTGGAATATGATGCACTATATTCATGACAGTATCACCTATGATATGGTTACAAATAAAGAAGTAGCTTATGAAGGAGGAAAGTTGTTTGGCGAATTTTTAAATCTAACGAGCGATTTTAACCCTAATAATTTAACAGAGATTATTCCAAAATTTCACGACATGTCATTTAGGTTCTCTCAGTTTAAAGCGGCTATGAAGGTAGCTCCTGAAAAGCGATTAATACAAGCAAAAGAGTCTATTGAATTTGTTGAAAATTTGAAAGAAGAAATGCATATTCTTCAAAATTTAAAAGATACTGGTGCTATAAAATTACGGGTTACACATAACGACACAAAAATTTCGAATGCTTTATTCGATTTAAATAATAAAGGACTGTGTGTTATTGATACGGATACAGTTATGCCTGGGATTATACATTATGATTTCGGGGATGCCATAAGAACTATATGTAATACGGCTTCAGAAGACGAGAAAGATTTAGCTCTTGTAAAATTTAATATAGAGTATTATGAAGCTTATGTTAAGGGGTTTCTAGAGAGATTAGGAGATTCATTAACGCCTATAGAATTAGAATACCTGCCCTTAGGAGCAAAATCTATCATATTTATTATGGGTTTAAGGTTTTTAACCGATTTTTTAAATGGAGACACATATTATAAAATAGAATATACAGACCATAATTTAGATCGAGCAAAAAATCAATTCAAGTTAGTAGAAAGTTTTTCTGATAAGTGGGATGAGATTCAAGAAATAATGAAGAAGTACCAATAAATAATATATTGAAACAAGAAGAGGTATAGTTCCTCAGAGTTAATAACAAAAAATAGATAAGTTATTGTTATAGTTACGCTAGCAAGGGGTTTTTGTTTCTAAGTTTTATAACTTAGATAAATGGGGTGTTCCTTCCCTTTCTGAAAACTATAAAAGATTAAGCGGTAGATAAATATTTTTTGTAAAATGAGCTATAAAAAAGGAGGTTTTAGTTTATTTAATAGAGTCTCCTTTTGGAGGTGTTATTGTATCTTAACTTTATGGTTTAATGGGGAATATAACAAACAAGAACAAGTAATAAATGGGGTAAATTTTTAATAAGAGATCAATTAGTAATTATCATTTTTTTCCTTGTTATGCGCTCATGCTATTGATAAAATCAAGAATAGAGAAGATAGGTAAAAGTATTTTATAATATATAACACAATAAAAATAATAAAATGTTTAAGAGTCATATTGATAAATCTACAGGTTTTGAAAAACGTTTTGAAAACGCAGGTACTATAGTCTATGAAAATTCAGCAGAAGCTTCAAAATCTGTTGCAAAAGAAATAGCAGATCTAATTAGGGTTAGGCAGGCTCAAAAACAGCCTTGCATTTTAGGATTAGCAACAGGGTCTTCTCCAAAAGGATTGTATGCCGAGTTGGTGCGTATGCATAAAGAAGAAGGCTTAAGTTTTAAAAATGTAGTATCATTTAACTTGGATGAGTATTATCCAATGGAGCCAGATTCTATTAATAGTTATGTACGATTCATGAAGGAACTGCTATTTGATCAGGTAGATATCCTTCCAGAGAATTATCATATCCCAAATGGAATGTTATCCAAAGAAGGGATTGCGGATTATTGTGACCAATATGAAGCAAAAATAGAAGCTTTAGGAGGTATTGATTTGCAAATTTTAGGTATAGGTGGTAATGGTCATATAGGATTTAATGAATCTGGGTCTTTACAGAATTCAAAGACACGTTTAGTAGCTTTAGATCATGTTACAAGAGTCGCTGCGAGTAATGATTTTTCAGGTTTAAATAATACACCAAGAACAGCCATTACCTTAGGAATTAAAAAGATAATGGAAGCTAAACGGGTGATACTTATGGCCTGGGGAGAAAGAAAATCCAATATCATAAAAGCCTCAGTTGAAGGAGCTATAACAAATCAAGTGCCAGCATCTTACTTACAAGAACATAACAATGCCACTTTTGTTTTAGATAAGGAAGCAGGGTCAAAATTAACCCGTATTAATACCCCCTGGCTAGTAGAGAAGATTGAATGGACAGATAAACTTATTAGAAAAGCTGTTTTAGGTTTAGCACTACATTTAAATAAGCCAATATTAATGCTTACAGATGCCGACTATATAGAAAATGGAATGAGTGATTTACTCGCTAATTCTGGACCAGCTTATGATGTTAATATCAATATTTTTAACAAACTACAAAATACCATCACAGGTTGGCCTGGAGGAAAACCTAATGCAGATGATAGTAAACGTCCAGAGCGTGCAGAGCCAGCAAAAAAACGAGTGATTATTTTTAGTCCACATCCAGATGATGATATTATTAGTATGGGTGGCACGTTTAAAAGATTGCATGACCAAGGGCATGAAGTACATATCGGTTATCAAACATCAGGGAATATAGCCGTAGCAGATGATGAAGCACTTCGTTTTGCAAGCTTTGTTTGTGATTATAACAATAAATTTGGAATTAAAAATACAGAGGCTGAAGATATTTATAAAAGAGCGGTAACTTTTCTGAAAAACAAAAAATCTAGTGAAATAGATACAGAAGAAGTAAGGTATATAAAAGGATTAATTAGAAAAGGGGAAGCAAGAGCTACCTGTCATTTTATAGGTATTCCAGACGAGCAAATCCATTTTATGGAGCTCCCTTTTTATGAAACTGGCGCGATAAAAAAGAATCCAATTGGAATAGCAGATGTAAAAATGACTTCTGATTTAATAGAAAAGATTAAGCCTCATCAGATTTATGCAGCTGGTGATTTAGCAGATCCGCATGGTACACATAAGGTATGTTTAGATGCCGTTTTTGAAGCCGTAAAGAGATTAAAACCCGAAAAATATATGAAAGACTGCTGGGTTTGGTTGTATAGAGGTGCTTGGCAAGAATGGGGTGTGGATGAGATAGAAATGGCAGTGCCAATGGGACCTGGTCAAGTATTAGAAAAACGAAAAGGAATTTTTAAACACCAATCACAAAAAGATGGTGTAGTGTTTCAAGGAACAGATAGCAGGGAGTTTTGGCAACGTGCGGAAGATAGAAATAGGGAAACAGCCGAATTGTATGATCAATTGGGGCTGTCTCACTACGCTGCAATGGAAGCTTTTGTGAGGTGGATATATTAATTAGTATCTAATTGTATTTCTTTTTTGATGCTAAAGAAGAGCAAATAAACCAAAAACCTGTAAATTATTTATTTACAGGTTTTTTTGTTTTTAAAATATTCAATAAGTAATGTCTTTACTATGGGGAGTTCTTTTCTTGCAGAACAACTTAAAACAGCAGGGCCAATTCCTAATAATATTAAAATAGGCTTCATTTTAGATTATTTATATAGCTTTTCTCCATTGGTTTAAATGGATAACTAAAAGGATACTTGCTGCTGCCATTAGTAATAAGATAAATATTTCAGAATAATTTGTAGCCTCGTGCATTATGGCTTCAGAAACATGGTATACATTAAATAAGGCAACTATAATAGCCCAAATAAAGGACGTCCATTGAAACCATTTTTGAGATAATTGTACGGTTAATAAGGCAAATAAAAAGGCTAATCCTTCCATTAAAATACGCCATTGATGCGCCCAAAAAGGAGTTTCTCCTGTAGAACCTTCTATAAATACAGATTCGTTGAAGAACACGCTTGCTAGTCCGTAAATATGATGAAAAATGAACCCTAATATTATAAAGAGCCATAAGCTGATAATTTTTGTTTTCATGGGTAAATAGTTTTTGTTATTACTTTTTGTTTTTGAAATTGGATTCATAGTAGTATTTGTATTTAGTGATTTTTTGGGTTCTATTTCTTTTAGTTTGGAGATGTTCTTATAGTCGATAGGGTTTTTTTGAAAAGAACTTTGTTCTTTAATTTGTGGTTTTGTTTTTAAGTAAAAAACAAGAGCGATTGTGGCTATTACTATCCAAAGAACATCAATAAATAGAATAGAAAATTGATTCTGGGAATAGGTAATCCAAAGCCAATTGCCAGTTACTATTCCAGAAGAGATAGGTACCAAAAACCCAAAAATAGAGCCAAGTAATAAGCTATATTTATTCGTGAAGTAATTATTTCTTTTGAACCGGAAAAAAAGAATTGCAATTAGCCAAGTAATAAAAAAGAAATAGTAGATAGCCGTTTGTTTATCTTCAAAATAACCATTAGATATTTTTACAAATAAAAAGGCTAGAGCGGTTACAGGGAGCATGGATAAACAAATGGATAGATATATATGGCCAACCTTAGCGGTATATAACCGCTGTTTAAGTGTCATACTCTTTTTATTGCGGGCTTCAATCCAAATAAGAACACCAGTTAGGATTACAAAGCAGGTAATAAAGGATAATATGAAGTAGATTAATTTTACAGGAACACCTCCAAAATCAGCAAAGTGTAAGCGGCCTAAAAGACGTTGTGAATCTTCGGTATAGGATAATTTGTTAGGTTTTTTTTCTTCTGTTATGGTATCTGTTTTTAAATTGTATACCAATCTACCTATGCCTATAAACTTTTCTTTGTCCGTAAGTTCACCAACTAAAATGTATTTCATATTAGAACCTTTATAGTTTTTAATGAACCCTCTGGTTAGGTGAGGGTTGTTCCAATAGGTGGTAGTTTTTTTTGCAAATGCGTTAAAACTAGGAATGTCTTTATTTGTGGTTTCACTCCACTCATAATTTTTTCTGGCGGGTCTTAGGTCTTCTAATAATTTTTCTTGATTATTATTATATAGAGCGTTTGCCGGAATTAAGACTAATATGCTTAAACAAAAATAGGCTCCTGTTACAGCGAAAATAAATTGAAAGGGTAGACCTATAATTCCTAGTGCGGTATGCGCATCTGTCCAAACTCGTTTCAGGGCTACTTTGGGATTAAAAGCATAGAAATTTGGAATTATTTTTTTCCAATGAATTATAACTCCCGTAACAATAGCAAATAAAAAAAAGAAAGCAACGAATCCGGCAAGGTAGATTCCAATATTTGGTATTTGTGCAAAGAAATGTAATCTATATAAAAATTCACCCAAACTATATTGTTGGGAATATGTTTTTGTTGTTGCGTCTTTTATGTCTACATAGAAGTAATTAGTTTCTTTTCCTTTTTCGGAGGCTAAAGAATCTTTACTGGCTCCGGCAAAAATATATATATGGTCGCTTTTTTCTTCAAAATTAATTTGTAAATCTCGACCAGTAAAATCATATTGATTGTCTAATTTTTTAAGTATCTTATCGTAATCAATATCCAGCCTTTCTATATTAGAAGTATGTTTTCCTTCTTCCCAAATTGCAATTTCATCTTTAAATAAGGCAAAAGCTCCCGCAAAGAAAATAACATATAAGGCAAAACTTATAATTATGCCACTAACCGTATGGGTGTTAAAGAATACATTGTAATTTCTTTTGCTCATTATATAAAGGGGTTATTTTTATTTCCTAGAAAGTATATTCCATATAAAAGCAGCGCAATTAGAATATATAATGCCCAAGCTTTCCATCCATTTTTAAATAAAAACGGTATAATTAAAAGGGTGCACCAAACTATAAAGGTTGTGAAAATAGAAGTTATTAAAACCGCTCTATGATTGGGTAGCCACAATGCTAAAGACATATGTAACAAAGCTGTAATAATGTAACCACCAAGTATTCCTGATGAAATTTTAGCAAATTGTTGCCAGGGCGATTTGTTTAAATATTTGAGATTTGCAGGCATTGTTTAAAATGTTAGTTCTAGGATGAAAAGGATTGTAAATAAGATTGAAATATGTTTGTATGATAGTTTTTGTAATGGGGTGATGAGGATAACCAATCCTAAAATTGTCATTAAGGAAAGCAACCAAAATAAGAATCCAGAAGTTTTTCCGAATATTGTAATAGCAGTTATCAAGGCAATGATAAGACATGAAAGGCCTATGAATTTTGAAACTTTCAGGTTTGCTTGTACCCACTTTTCAATGATCAAACTACGATGCAACATTACTTTCTCTGATGTGTTGTAGAGAAAAAAAATTCCTATAAGAATTACTAATAAACTACTTGTTATCATATTTCCTTTTTATAAACTAAGCAACCCTAAACAAAGTGCTTAGAGTTGCCCAAACTAACAAACTCAAAAAATCAACTAACTCAAATTATCCATTCATTATATATATTAAAACTTATAGGTAACCGTGGCTATAATAGAACGGGTTCTTTGTGGTGTAATAGTACTCCAGCCTTTGTAGTATTGCTTATCTGTTAGGTTATTTGCTTTAACACTAATTCTTACTTTATTAATATCATAATAAGCAGATGCATTAAAAAGGGTGTATGCAGGTAAGTAGAACTCACCAATGTTAGGGTAACCAGACACTGTGTTGTACTTACTGGCACCATTAAAACCTGCACCTAAGCCAAAGTTTTTAATAAAGCCATTTTGAAATTTATAATCTGCCCAAAAATTGTAAGATACTTCTGGTCCAGCTTGTTCAAAACGTTTGCCAATTAAGTCTGGTCTTGATAGTGATTTTGTTACTTCAGCATCGTTATAACTAGCTCCCCCTTTAATATTTAATCCACCAATGGGGTTGGAGTGTAACTCTAATTCTACCCCTTTACTTTTTACAGTTCCATCTTGTTGTTTTGAAGCTCCGTAGCCCATTACTTTATCATCTACAGTAACGTTGTAATAATTTATGGTAGCATCTACTTTATTGTTAAATAGATTAGATTTTATACCAATTTCAAATTGATTTGCTTTTTCTAAGTCGTAGGATTGAAGTGTTGTTCCTGCTGTTGGATCTGCGGAGTTAACAGGGATAATTTCAGGGTTAACATAGGTATATCCATTTTGATAATTAGCAAAAACAGATAATTTGTTTAATATGGGTTGATATACAACACCGAATTTTGGAGAAAAAGTTGATTTTATATATTCTTTTTCATCATCTGCTAGGTTGTTTTTATCCCCTTTGTAATTAAATCTATCGTAACGAACTCCTAATGCTAAGGATAGTTTAGGAAGAATATTTATAACATCGGATGCATAAATACCTAAGAAATTCTGATTGGTATCTGTATTAGAATTTTGAGTTCCACTTATAACAGCTTCAATACTGTTATTATTTATTGGTAACCCTTGAAGTACTTGTCCTTGAGCATTTACCCCTTGTACTAATCCGTATCCCGAACCATTATCAATGATTTGAGACTCTAAATAATCCGCTCCAATTACGATCCGATTTCTTACAGAAGCTAGTTTAAAATCACCAATAAAATTTTGTTGTAGGTTTAGTGTGTTCGTTTTTGCATCCGTTCTTTGCGCATATAAAGCAAAATTAGGAGTTGGTTGGGGAGTACCTGAACTCCAATCAGCGGCATTCCACAAATACGAATAATACCCTTTTGATTTTGCACTACCACCAGAAAAAATAGTTTGAGAAGACCAGTTATCTGTTATTTTGTATGCAATTTCTCCACGATAGTTATGTGTTGGGTTTTTAATAGTAACACTATCATCTGTTAACGATTTGTTGTAATCATAATTTAACTCCTCCAGATTATTAAATGCCAATGGTGCAGACCTGTTTAAAAATAAGAAAACGGCATTGGTTTGTTCGGTGTTTGATGCTTCTAAGCTTAAGTTTAAGGTTAGCTTATTGTTTACTTTGTAAGAAATTGCTGGAGCCATAAATACAGATTCATTAAAGCCCGCATCTTGCCAACTGTCTTGAGATTGAAAACCAGCATTAAAACGTAATGAGAATTTTTCACTTGCTTTATCCGTTACATTTAAATCGATAGTCGCTTTTTTAAAATTGAATGAACCACCTGCAACAGAAATATTTCCTCCTGTTCCGTTATAGGGTTTTTTAGTAACAATATTAATTAGTCCGCCATAAGAACTCACAGAGTTACCAAACAATGTCGCAGAAGGTCCTTTTATAACCTCTATGCGCTCTACGTTAGAAGGGTTTATAAAACCATTAGTAATACCAGCAATGCCGTTTACTAATTTTGGCTGTATAGAAAATCCTCTTAAGGAATAATAACCAGCACCATCGCCACTTCTACCCGTTGAAGGCCATAATTGATCTACACCAACTGCGTTTTGGAGAGCTTCAGAGAAAGTGGTTACAGATTGAGACACTAATATTTCATTAGTAATTGTAGAGTATACTTGAGAGTTTTCTAAATCTTTTAATGGTAATTTAGAAACATAGGCCGTTTTTTTTCTGGAGAATTTATTTCTACGTTCACCTACCACTACAACTTCGGTCAATAGTTCATTACCTTCATATAGGATAATTGTATCTAAAGTACTTGTCTCGTTATTAAGTATCGAAAATGGAATCTCTTTAGTTTTAAAACCCAAATAGGAAATAATAAGGGTGTAATCGCCATTTTCAACGTTCGTTATTTCAAATATTCCATTCTCGTTGGATTGTACACCTTGGGTTGAATTTTTAATCAAAATGTTAACTCCCAAGATTGGTGTTTGGGTATTATCGGTTATGGAGCCTTTTATACTTCCGTTTTGTGCAAGGGAAGAAGCAAACGATAATAGTAAAGCTAGAAGGGGAAATAATCGGTTTTTCATTTAATTATAAATTGTGTGTTAATTAGCACTTATTCTTATTTAGAATAAATAAAAATAATATTATATTTGCAGCAAATCTATGTAGAATGATTCTAAATAAAAAAATATTTTAATTTTTTTTATCAATTATTTATTTAGATATAGGAATAAAATATTCACATAACATTTAAATAAAGGGGTAGTATGAAATTAATTTATGAGAACAATTTTGGAGCATGCTATAAGGTGAGTAGCACTATAAATGCTAACAGCTCGTTGCAAATGATTCTAGGAATTGTGGGGGTTTTTATGTCTACCAAAGAGTTGGCTAATTTATTAGATATTGTTCGTAATGCTGACCAACCATGTAATTGTGAACAGTGTAATGGAAAGCAATGCAATAAGATATGGACAACTACTCCTTTAATTGACATTTGTTTAAAAGTAGATAATGACATTTTAGAAGAACTAGAAGATTTAATTGTAGGAACTCAGTTTATTTTAAATATGGACGCCACTTTTAAAAAAAATAGGATTAAATAAAGTGGTAATGGGTAAACAAAAGAAGGTACCTACTGTAAGTGTAGAAAATTTAAAAGAAATTGCTGCTCAACTTAGTTGTCCATCTGGTAGTGAAGGAAAAGAAATAGGTGAATTGTTACATTTTAGTAACGAAGGAATGATTAAGGAAAGCGTTTTATCGCTTAAATTAAAAAATAACAAGAGAGTGCTAGAACTAGGTCACGGAAATTGTTCTCATTTACCAGATCTATTAAAAGAAGGGGCTCAACTTCGATATTTTGGAATGGAGATATCAGAAGTAATGCAAAAAGAAGCGCAACGTATAAATGCTTCTTATGTAGAGAAAGGGCAAGCTTTATTTTCGTTGTATGATGGTCAGAAAATACCTTATGTCCTTAATTTTTTTGACAACGTATTTTCTGTTAATACTATTTATTTTTGGAATAATCCAGTTGCTCTTTTGAAGGAAATATATAGAGTACTAAAACCTAATGGAAAATTTGTACTAACATTTGTTAATAGTTCCTGTATGGAAAAATTGCCTTTTGTGGCGCAAACTAATTTTTTTGAATTGTATGATTCTCCAAAAATAATAGATTTAGTGGATAAAACCGATTTTGTATTGATGACAATAACTAGTAAAAAAGAGAAAGTAAAGAGTAAAACTGGAGATTGGGTGGATAGAGACTATTCTATCGTTGTTTTAACTAAATAAAAAGAATATAAGTAATGAAAGAAGTAAGAGCTCCTTAAATAAAAAAAAACCAGTATGCCGTCGACAAACTACATACTGGATAAATGCGAATCAATCCTTAAAATTAAATTAACATTTTTTATAAAAATATG
This sequence comes from Maribacter sp., assembly GCF_016744255.1. GTDB lineage: Bacteria > Bacteroidota > Bacteroidia > Flavobacteriales > Flavobacteriaceae > Maribacter_B. The sequence continues at coordinate 60,959 of NZ_JADGES010000003.1, read as the reverse complement.
AAATATTTTACACTTAATATACGCACATCATATGTAGTAAAAATAGCTATGATTCTCTTGTGTTGTTTTAAAATACAATCTTGTGTAGCTCAGACGAATACAGAGAAATTTGAAGTAGCAGGAAAAATAACTACTGAAAATGGTAGTCTGGTCCCATTTGCAACCATAGTGTTAGAAAATACAAGTTATGGTACGTCTTCAGATGAAAACGGAACTTTTAATTTGTACGCTCCACAAGGAGAGCACATTATGGTAGTTAGCTATATAGGCTATAAAACTATTAGAAAAGAGATTACTGTTGGCTCTACAGGATCTAATACCGAGAATTTTATTTTATTAGAAAATAGTACGCAATTACAGGAGGTAGAAATAATTGGAAGAAAAGCCAAAACATATAAGAATGATGAAACCTTTGCAGCAACAAAAACAGCAACAAAAATAAAGGATATCCCGCAAGCTATAAGCTATGTAACCAAAGAAATATTTGCAGACCAACAGGCATATCGTGTCAACGATATTGTAAAAAATGTAAGTGGTGTAAACCAATATTCTTGGTATGATGATTTTTCCATGCGAGGCTTTAGGTCTGGGGAAACTTATATCAATGGTTTACGTGTAATAGGACTGTTTGGTCCACAACCTTTACTTGCTAATATAGAGCGTGTTGAAGTATTAAAAGGACCTGCATCTGCTATGTTTGGTAATTCTAGTCCAGGAGGTACTATGAACAGGGTAACCAAGAAACCTCTTACCGAAGATAGAAAATCTATCAACTTTACAACAGGTAGCTTTAATACTTTGCGTTCATCTTTAGATTTTACGGGGCCAATGAACAAAAGTAAATCATTGTTATATAGGCTTAATATTGCCTACGAGAATTCTGATTCCTTTAGAGATTTACAAGAAAACAAAACGCTGTTAATCGCTCCTTCCATATCCTTTCTACCAACAGATAAAACCAGTATTAACTTTGATTTGGTAATTCAAAAATTTGACGGAAAATTGGATAGAGGACAACCTATTTTTGGAGCATCGGCTGGAGCAAAATTGGATGACCCCAATAACACACCTATTAATTTTGCTATTGGTGCCACCAATGATTACCATATAAGTAATGTAAATTATTTTACATTATCCCTTAACCATAGGTTTAGTGATAAAATATCGTTCAATTCTTCCTATATGAAATATATAAATGAGGAAGATTTATTTGAGCATCGTACTTCTAACAGATTTGCACTCGATGCTAATGGTAATGAAATACCTACACTAATGGGCATGCGAATTTCGGCAAGACAGCAAAAACGTGTTACGGACAATATTTCTAATTACTTTGTTTTCAATGCGGAAACAGGACAGGTAAAACATAAAATACTCTTAGGTTTTGATTATGCGCAACAGGTTAGACCCCTAGGTGGTGGTGCAATTTGGACAGGAAGTAATGATTATCTTAAACTTGATGGTACCGTTGGAAGTTTTAACCCAGCTAATATTTCAGATTTTCAATTGGATGGAGATGGAAACCCAATACCCAACATTCCACATTTTGACCTTGTAAACCCCAACTATACCTTAGCTTATCCTAACGATTATATTTTAAGAAGCCGTGGTTATGATGCTACCAAGTACTTTACCACAGGTTATTATTTACAGAATCAAATTACAATAAATAAATTACAGGTGTTATTAGGAATGCGTTTTAATAACTATTATGATTACGAAGGGTATAAGACCAGCGAAGAAGAAAAAATAAAGCAAAATAAACTTATACCAAGAGTAGGATTGGTTTATGGTATAACAGACAATATTAACGCATATGGCACATATACGGAGAGTTTTGAGCCACAGAGAGCTAGCAATCTTGCCATCGATGTAGGAGGCCCTTTTGATCCTTTAGAAGGTCGAATGGTAGAATTTGGTTTAAAAGGGGAGTTCTTTAGCAATAGACTTGCCGCAAATTTGGCTATTTATAGTATCGCACAAAAAAATGAACTGGTTGATGACCCAAATAATTCGGATAAATTAATTCAAATAGGAGAAACAAGTTCCAAAGGATTGGAACTGGATGTTATGGGTAGAGTAAATAAAAACTTTAGTATTACTGCCAATTATGCATTTAATGAAGCCATTTTTGAATCTACTCCAGCAGATTCAGATTTTAAAGAAGGTGACACTAGGCAAAATGCACCAAAACATCAAGGAGGTGTATTTGCGAAATATGCAATTACAAATGGTGGGTTAAGTGGAATTAGTTTTAATCTTGGGACAAACTTTGTATCCGAAAGAAATTCTACAGACGGGCCAGAACTTAAATTTCCTTCATATACAGTTGCCGATTTCGGAGTAAGTTATCAAGTAGACAAATTTGCTTTAAGAGCAACTATAAACAATGTTTTTGATAAAACACATTGGGTTGGAGGTTACAATTATGTCAGGTTATTTCCTGGTGCACCAAGAAACTATTTATTAAGTGTTGGTTATACCTTCTAGGGAATGACGCTAAAAGTTAATAAAAAACTTTTTTTTAAAATCCATAGTTGGATAGGTATCAAGTTAAGCATACTATTTTTTATAGTATGCTTTTCTGGCACATTGGCTACGCTTAGCCATGAGATGGATTGGCTGTTTATCCCCGAAATAAGGGCAATACCTCAAAAAGAAGTAGCTTCTAGAAATCATATTTTAGAAAATTTAAAAGAAGAATATCCCAATGGAAAGGTCACCTATTGGATGCGGTCAGAGGAGCCTTATTTATGCGATATTATTTATATGGATGATGGTATTTCTGGCAAAACGTATGTCCTTGCAAATCCATATACCGGAAAAATACAAGGGAGTGCAAATCTTACTTTTCAACGTTTTTTTAGAGACTTGCACTATTTTTTATTTATACCTTTTCAAATAGGAAATTTTACAGTATTAATATTCGGATTTCTGCTGTTCATTTCTATGGTAACAGCATTGGTGTTCTATAAAAAATGGTGGAAAAAATTATTCAAGATTCAAACGGGAAAGGGAAGTCTTGTTTTTTATAGAAGTCTTCACAGATTGGTAGGCTTATGGTCAATTCCGTTTACAATAGTATTTTCCGTGACAGGAATGTGGTATTTTATGGAACGAGCTAATATTGGCAATTTAGGGAGTGCTGTAAATCCGCGTTACCCAGATGTAAACACTCCAAAAAATGTAGATAGTGTTGCCAATATTAGTTATAGCATAGATTATGATAAAGCAGTGGCTATTGCAGAACAAGAAATATTAAATTTTAAGGTGGGCAGTATTGCCCCATCCGAGAATAGAAAAGATGTCATTTATTTAAGAGGGAATTCCGATGTGTCTCTTGTTAGGCAAAGGGCTAACCGAGTTTATATAGATCCTAATACGTATAAAGTTTTAAAAGTTCAAAACGCAAACAAGATAAGCACACTAATGTGGTTTAATGATATTGCGGACCCTTTACATTTTGGTTATTGGGGAGGCTTAGCAACTAAAATAATTTGGTTTTTTGCAGGGCTTGGAATATCGTCATTAGTATTATCTGGTATTTGGATTACTTTGAAGAGGAAAAGAATAAAGCAAAAAAATGAAGGAACAAAAGTTATGGGAGCTTGGAAATATGCGAATTGGGTTTTCTTTGCAATCATTTTATTTTTCATGTATGCCATTATTATAACGAAATATAGAGCTTCATTGAAGTCGGTTTTTATAATAAGTATAGGTTGGTCTATTTTTATAGCGTTAGGATATTATATTTTTGTGTATCGTTTAAACAAAATTATAAGCTTAAGAGAATTTAGAAAATAATAGTTTATGATTTAAGTCTAATAGAATAGTTTCTGGTGTTTTAAGGTTAAAAGTATTGTGGTATTTTAACACCTTTTTCTTTCAACTTGTTCATTCGAGAATCTCATTTGGGTGAATCTATTTTTCGATTAAAACTTATGGATGCTCGCCTCCCATAATTATTAGGTGTAATCTGGCTTTTCTTTCTTAGCGCAGTATTCATCTCTAATGATAAAAAAGATATAAAAAAAGAAAATTTTTCAGCAATATTTTTTTATGCCAAATGGGAGTAAATAAAAAACCTGTAAATCATAAGATTACAGGTTTTTTGTTTTTGGTAGATACCATTTTAGTGGAGCCGGAGGGAATCGAACCCTCGTCCAAACAAGTAATTAAAATACTTTCTTCATGCTTAGTTTCTATTTGGTTTTCGATACGTACCTGACTAGAAACAGCCCAATACATACTTAGCTTCTTTAAGTTTTAGTGATACTGCCAAAGCAACAATATCCTTATATCGACATTTATGGTGCCCCGAGTTGAATCGCCGTCGACAGAGGCTATTCAGGGACATCTCGCTTCTCTACCTGGTAGAGACGAGGCTTATCTTACTATAATTCAGATTAAGCGGCAAGAGCGTAATTATTTTCGCCTATTAAAAGTGTGTAACATGAGATTAACGAGCCACATAACAAAGCTCGGCATGCTTATATTCCAATTAGTCTCGCTGTCAAAACCAGTCGGCCCCTTAATGTTTAATTAGGTATTTAAAAACACCCAAAACCATTATTTTTTTCAAGGAACTTTACTTTATATTTGCAATCTTATTTATTGCAATAAATGCATTTATAAATTAGCAATAGTAGAAGTAGCTTACAAAGGTACTTCAAAAAGTATTCCAAAAAAAAGTTTTGTTACAGCAGTTCTATTTTGTTATATTTAAAACTTTTGCATCGTAATAAGTTATAAAAATATATTTATGAAATTCGGAATTATTCAAGAGCGTAAAAATCCACCAGACCGTCGTGTGGTTTTATCACCAAAGGCATGTAAAGAATTGACGGGTAGGTTTTTAGACGCAGAGATTCTTGTGGAACCTTCGCCAATTCGTGTTTTTAAAGATGAAGAGTACGTGGAAGCAGGTCTGTCTTTATCCGACAATATGGCAGAGTGCGATGTTCTGATTGGTGTAAAAGAAGTTCCTATGGAAGCCCTAATTCCGAATAAAAAATATTTTTTTTTCTCCCACACTATAAAAAAGCAACCCTATAATAGGGAGCTATTACGTACTATATTGAAGAAAAATATAGAAATGTATGACCATGAAGTAATAACCAATACAAAAGAGCAGCGTGTCGTAGCTTTTGGTCGATATGCCGGAATAGTAGGTGCTTATAATGGGATTAAAACTTATGGTTTAAAGTACGATTTGTTTCATCTGCCAAAAGCGGAGAGTTTAATAGATCAAGATGATTTAATAAAAGAGCTGCGCAGTATAAAGCTTCCGAACATAAAGATTTTGCTTACTGGAAATGGTAGAGTGGGGAATGGTGCAAAGGAAATGCTAGATGCCATGCATATAACTAAGGTAAATGTAAAAGAGTATTTACAAGGGGAATTTAAGGAGCCTGTTTATTGCCAGATAGATGCATCGGAATATAATACACGTAAAGATGGAGAACAAGGTAGTCTAGGTGATTTTTTTGCTAATCCAGAGGAGTACAAAACTAATTTTACCCGTTTTGCTAAAGTAACAGATTTTTATATAGCAGGTCACTTTTATGGAGAGGGTGCCCCATATTTATTTACAAGAGAAGACGCAAAGCATCCTGAATTTAAAATAAAAGTGGTTGCAGATGTAAGTTGTGATATTGATGGTCCTGTGGCAACAACTATTCGACCGTCTACTATTGCAGACCCTGTATATGGTTATGAGCCAGTATCAGAAACAGAATCAGATTTTAAAGATGCTAATGCAATAGCCGTAATGGCCGTAGATAACCTGCCATGCGAGCTTCCTAGAGACGCGAGTATTGGTTTTGGAGAAGCATTTGCAAAGCATGTAATTCCGGCCTTTTTTAATAACGATACCGATGGAGTTCTTCAAAGAGCAAGAATGACACAAAATGGAAAACTTACAGAAAGGTATGCGTATTTACAAGATTTTGTAGACGGTAAAGAATAATTTTTTAAGAATTTTTAGTTTTTAAAAGAGGTTTAAGAACCAAAAAGGAAATCCACATAAAGCTACCAAAACCAATAGCCCATAACCAAGCTTCATATAAGAACAGGCATTTGTAAAGACAATAGAGTAAAATTTTTGGGCGGGCTACTATGTCCCATGAGTTAAAGCGTAGAAAACGGCCAATAAAAACACCAAAACCACTTAAATAGCAAGCTGTAAATAAAGTAATGGCAGCAATTTTTTGATTGTATTTTTTGGTAATAGAATGAAACATATCTACCATAGAAAGTGTTCCTAATAATACACCATTTAAAGCAAAAATAAAGAGCATAAATAGGTCTATCCACATCGTAGAAATACCCGTTTCTAAATGGATGAAATCAGTAATTATATAAGGGCTATTAGGTAAAAATAGTATCCAAATACCAAATAGAATAACCATTGCCGTATTAGAAGAGTTTACTTTAGTATTATACCTAATAATCTTTGAAATTATTAAAGGTAGAAGTGCTAAAAAAAGATTCCACAAAAGAAAAGTAAAGAGTATAGTTTGTGTAGTCGCTACACGGTAAATTAATACCAAAGTGCCTAACAATGTAAGCAATGCCAATCTGCCGTAATACGGGTTAATACGTAAATATGTAGGCTTCATTTTGTAAATATTAAAATTTGGGGTATTCATAAAACGTTTGTTGTATATTTTTGTTGTAAGAAATATCTTTCTTTTTGGGTTTGTGCCTCATTTATACTTTTATAATAAAATACACGTATAGTCCTGCAATTGGCCAGTTGAGTAATAATAGAAACAGTATTGTAATATGCTCTTGCATTTTTTTTGATTTGGTTAGCATATTTATAAATATGGTAAACAACGCGATGGAGTTGCTAAGGATAAAAAGACATAGGAATAGCACACCTAACATAAGAATAAATTTATGCTTAGATATTAATAATAACAGGAATATGAAATTACCTAGCGCAAAGCATAAAATGACCAATTTTGCTGCCCTTTGGTGATGTGTAAGTGTAAAATACTTCATTACTTATTACCATTATCTGTTAATTGATAGAGGGTGTATTCTTGCCATGTGCGTTCCGATTCTGTTTTTGTAAAGGAGGCGTATTTAGAGTTTATACGTTCTAATTCTCTTTCTTTTATTTCAACTTTGTTGCTTAAAGAATAGTTGTGTAATTGTGTGCTATTAGTTTTCCCTAACTTTATTAAATAGTTAATATCCGGATGTTGTAATTGTGTTAAATTGTACTCTGTAATGGCATTATCCCATGGAACTAGTGCACTTATAAAAAGACAATAAAATAGTATTGCAATATTCGTACGGAGAAGAAAGTAGAAATTTTTTAATTGGTTTACTTTGATGTAAGTTGTAATTAGACCAATGAGAGTAAGTCCTATATAAACAAATACTCCAATGCGTTTATAAGTTAGCCCAAGAGCCTCTACGTATTGATAGTTCTTTATACAGGTAAATAATGCTAAAGTAATATTAAGGCCTATCCATAAGAAAGTTAGAGCTTTTAATTGTTTGTTTTTTTTATAAAAATTTAGGTTTCCTCTAAAGAAATATAAAATTAAGATGATAGCGCAGATAATAGAAAACATTAAGGCGTAAATTCCTTGATGAACAGAGGAGGAATAGGAAGCGTTTGTACTTGAGTTTTCTTGCAACAAATAAATAATATCAGTAGCTAAGAAAAATACCAGCAATATATTTAGAGCAATAAAAATGATGCTCCCTAAGGTGTGTTCTTCCTTTATTTGTTTAAGAGTTTTTAATAAAAATGATTGTGTTGGTTTTTCAAGGCTGTTTCCTATTTTTTTATCCTGTTCTATTAAATCTTTAGGATTGTAAGGACGTAATATATGTTGGAATAGAACATACCCAATAAGTGTAAAAAATAGCCAAGGAATACGGATAAAGTTAAAACTTATCTGATTGAGTAATTCATTAAAAACGGGATTGGCATTTTTGTATAATAAAGAGAATGTAAAAAGGAGAAAAATAGCAGCAATAACCCCTTTTATATAGTTTATGGAAGTATTTGAAATTAATTTTTTAGAAATTTCAGGACTCTTAGTACGTTCGTTATAATTTATAGCAGAAGCAACTATCATATTCATAACACCTATAGACCAAGAGAGGTAAATAGGACTATTAGGGGCTATAGATTTTCCAATGAATAGGAGGAATGCCATTAAATGAACAAATATGGTGTAATTTGTAGGGTTTATAAAAACCAGTAAAGCACTAATTAAATATATAACTGGAAATTTCCAAGAAGTATAATGCTCTTTTTTTAAGGTCATTAATAGGCTAACGACAAGTATAGAAATTAAAAATAAATTTAAACCTAAGCTTTTACTGTAAAACAAAAAACTAAAGGCAAGCGCGGATAAAATAGATTTAATAGGAGTATTCATAAAAGTATAGTTTTATTGAATTTTAAAAGTTGATTTTATTCTTTCTGTTGGCTGTTGTAGCATTTTTAGGAAATTTAGCGGATAGAAAGGATGGGCTGCTTTCCCTCGTTTATATGCTTTGATAAATAAGGAGATATAATCGGGGAATAAAGTAGTACCTAATACTATGACAGTAAATAAATAGATACTGCGCTTGCCATTACCTAAAAGGTAATATTGCATGCTAATCTCTTCATGTACCGTAGTGCCTGTGTTTGTAAGAATATGAAATATATCATGGTTTTCTAGCTTGGCTTGTACTTGGAAGTTGTTACCCTTTAGAAACTGTCTTAAATGATACCCAAGACTTTCTTTGTGGTAGTGCTTTAGTTCCGCTTCTGAAATGTTCCAAGGCAGATTAGTTTTCATAATTTTTTGGTATGGTTTTTTACTCCATTCATATAATATTTCTAATAATTTCACTCTCATTTGTATACTTCAAAGTACTTTTAATTTCAAAGTAAAATATTAAAAAAATAGATATCACTTTCCTATTAATTTTTCTAACGCGTTGATGTGTTTTTTAAAAGCAGCCTTTCCTAAAGGAGTTGTAGAATACCTGGTATTTGGTTTTCTTCCTATAAACTGTTTTTCAACTTTAATATATGTCTCCTTTTCTAAAGCTTTGGTATGGCTAGCCAGATTACCATCCGTGGCTCCTAACATTTCTTTCAGCATATTAAAATCGGCATAATCATTAACCATTAGAATAGACATTATGCCTAGTCTTATTCTATGGTCGAAAGCTTTGTTTATATTGTCAATTAAGCTCATAGTTGGTGCTTAAATACGGTTAAGGTCTTTTTTAATTCTTTTTATCATATTTAAAATACATAATAGATCCATAGAGAATATGAAATACGCCAAAACCTAAGGCCCAAAAATACAAACCATAACCTATAAACTGTGTAGCAATTAGACCAATTATTATATTAGCAAAGCCCAAATAGCGAACATCTCTTAATGTGTATTTACTTGCATTAACACAGGCAAGTCCATAAAATAATAAGGTAGCAGGGGCAACCAAACCATATATTTCATTCTGTATAAGGCTTAAGCAAAAAAGACCACCAGTAAATAGGGGAATTAAGAAATTAAAAACCAATCGTTTACTGGTAACATCCCACATTTTTTCGCCACTCTCTCTAGATTTTTTAAGAGTTAATAGTACACCAGTAATTGCAGCAGCAATAATAACACCGATTGCAATAAAATACAAATTGTTAAGATTGAGCATGCTATATCTAGTAACATCTGTTTTAGACGAAAACATATATAGCGGATTCTTTACTAATATGCTATGTGCTAAATAAGCACCTATTAAAGCATATATTCCTGCTAAGATTCCAGATATTCCACTTAAGGAAATGAATCTAGAAGAACGACTCATCATATTCTTAATTTCAGATATATCTTCTAAATATTTATTTTGCTCCATATTTAAAGTACTTTGAAATACAAAGTTAATATATTTTTATAACCAAGCAATTCTTTTTTTAGTTTTTTAATTCAATTATATAATTTAAATTGAATTATGAACCCAGCAGAAAACTACATTCTTCAGCAAACAGAACCTTTTAGAAGTATCTTATTACATGTTCAGATGATAATTGAGCATACTATCTCGGATGTAGAATTAAAATACAAATACAAGGTTCCTTTCTATTATGTTAACGGAAGGCCTTTTTGTTATTTAAATAAAAGTAAAAATTATGTAGATATAGGGTTTTGGAATGGAGGGCACTTAACAGTCCATACGGAGTTAATGGTAACTGCAGGCAGAAAAGTTATGAAATCCTTACGCTACACTACATTGGAAGAAATACAAGATACTATTCTAAAAGAAGTTCTCTTAGATGCTTACCAGGTAAAGGATAAAAAGTTCTGGAAATAAAAGCAGCCCATATAATGAAACATAAACTCTTAATCTGTCTTTTTGAAAATTATTAAAGAATTATTCTGAATGTTAGTAACATACTTAAACAACTCTTTAAGACCAGTATAATTTTCAGGTTCCAAATGAGTTTCTTTTAGCGATAAATCAAAAGATAGGGCAATCCTATCGCTATTCTGCTGTGTCTCAAAACGAAAATCGCCATAATTATCTCCAAATTTCACATTCTTACTTTCTGGTAATTCATGCACTGTATAGCCTTTGGGGACTTCTATATTTATTAAATAAGTATACCTTCTTTTATATCCAAAGTCAACTGGGAAATTTCGTTCCTCGCTTAAAAAGGGATTGCTTTTAAAGAATTTCACGAAAAACGGATTTAGATAAACCATTTTTTCTTTAAAACTATTTTCTATTTCAAATTGAATTATTTCCTGCGTTTTTAAGCTTGTATTTTTTTCTTTATCAAATAGGTAGTCTACAATAACAAAATCTTCAGAAATATCTTCTTCTATTTTATCAATATAATCCTCCTCGCTTAGTTCCTCTTTTTCTTTATGCTTTTCTATTCCTGTATAACCGGAATGGATAATTCTTAGAGTACCTCTAGTCTTTTTAGTTTTTGTATCAAACTTTATTTCTCCCATAACAGCTTCTCTGCTTCCATGTTTAGGAGTTATTTTTTCCCAAGAGCTTTCATTTTTAAAATCCATAACACGCCCATAATGGTTTAATGCTTTGAAAGGTAAAGAGCCAAATGGCATATACTTGTTAGTGGCATCTAACAAATAGGTTTCGCCATTAATATTTGTTTTGGCAAGAATATAATTAAAATCATTCATGACCGGATGTGTTGTTTTGGGTAAGCCATTCTGCCGTGTAGAAACGAGCATCATTTTAGATGGTATCCCTGCCGCATTTAATAGGTTAATAAGGGACATGTTTATTTCCCACGCATTGCCTTTTTTATTATTAAACGCCTCTTTAACCCTAGCTCTTCCATAGGAAGAATTTTTGCCATCCCAAGAAAAGTAGTTTTGAATAAAACTATATATTTTTTTAGCCCTTTCTAGTGTGTCTTTTTCACTAGTAAATAAATCTGCTGGAACATTTTTTTCAAAGAAATTCTTTTTGGTTAATTGTTTTCCAAAATCTTTATCTGTTCTAAATTCTTTATCCACATTTTTCCACGATTTAGTGTATTTGTGAATTATGTCATCGAAACGGCGATGTTCTGAGAGTTCAAATTCTATTTTCGATTTGTAATTAGATGCAGCTAACATATATTCTTCTTGCTCATTAAAAGCAGGAATATCTTTCATAGCATATTTTAAAACCTCGCAATCTGCAGATTGTGAGTACCCATCTATATGAAAACAGCTTTTTTTTATAGTAGCATCATTAACATCTAATTTTAAGAAACCTTTTAAAACCCTATTGTAAATATAATTTCCGGGTATTTTGGCATTAAATTCACTATAAATTTTAGGAATGTTAGATTGGAATTCCCAACCATTAAAATTAAAAATGTATGGAGATATTTGTTTGTATTTATATTCTAAAATACTGCCTTCTTTTATATTAGGGAAAGTAAAGGTTTTTTCTTTCCACCTTTCGGATAGGTCTTTTGTAAAGACTTTACTGGATTGAAGATGTGTTTTTATATTCTCGTTATGCGTAATAGCTTTTAAATCTGTTAGGGTTTCATGACTGTCATCATTATGGTAGAGGTTGATCGCAATTGTACCAGCATCAAACCCTTTTTTGTTTAGAATTTTAATTTTTACATGGTACTCTTTAACTAACTTAATTCTGTTATCTATTACCTTAAAATAGTTGTCTCCTCGTTCATATAATACAACCGCATTTGCAGTACTATCCTTATCATAAGTTATTAGATTCCTTTCGGAAAGTAGAAGTTCACCAAAGGGGTGCCCTTTTTTGTTTTGAGAAAAGGAAAATAACGAAAAGACTAAAAAGAGTGTTAAAAGAATTTTTTTTGGCATACTAAAAGAAATTATTATCTAATAGCAAATCTAAATAAATTCCTACAATAAGTTAACTGTTTTCCTAATAGTGACTAAATTAGTTAAAAGCCCTTCTAAATGGTCTAGATGTAACATATTGGCGCCATCGCTTTTTGCATTAGCTGGATCAAAATGAGTTTCTAAAAAAATACCATCTGCGCCAGTAACTATACCTGCACGTGCAATAGTCTCTATCATATCTGGTCTACCACCAGTTACTCCTGAGGATTGATTAGGTTGTTGTAAAGAATGGGTAACATCCAATACAACAGGTGCAAATTGTTTCATGGTAGGGATACCTCTAAAATCTACCACCATATCTTGGTATCCAAACATAGTACCGCGATCGGTAACCATAACTTGCTGGTTATTAGAATCGATTACTTTGGTTACGGCATGTTGCATACTTTCCGGACTCATGAACTGTCCTTTTTTTAAGTTTACCACCTTACCAGTATTTGCGGCTGCAACAACTAAATCTGTCTGGCGAACCAGAAAAGCTGGAATCTGAAGAATATCTACATATTGAGCAGCTCTTTCTGCATCTTCATTAGTATGTATATCTGTTACGGTAGGAACATTAAAAGTTTCCGATACTTTTCTTAATATTTTTAAGGCTTTTTCATCACCAATACCCGTAAAAGAATCTACTCTGCTTCTGTTGGCCTTTTTAAAACTCCCTTTAAAAACGTAAGGAATTTTAAGTGTATCTGTGATAGATACAATTTTTTCGGCAATTCTAAGAGCTATATCTTCTCCTTCAATGGCGCAAGGACCTGAAAGTAAAAAAAAGTTATTGCTATCAGTAAATTTCAGTTGCGGTATTAGGTCTAGGTTCATTTTGGTACAATTAAGTTGGTAAAGATACAGTTTTGGCTTGATGTTTGATAGTTTTGAAAACGTAAATAAATATCAGAAAATTCTTATGAAAAACACCAGTCTTTTAGTTCTTTTTTTTGGATTAACAATAATAGCAAATGCGCAATCTGCTAAAAATGTGGAGGAGAATCAGTTTGTTATTAACGTTTTTACACCAGGGTTTGTGTATGAAAAAGGAGTAACCACAAATACAACTTTAGCAACTGAATTTACTATAGGTTTTGAAGCTAGAGGATGTACTGGTTGCGAAACGGCATATGGGATTTACCCTGCTTTTGTTGGTCAATACCGTTATTATTATAACATGGAAAGAAGATTAGGGAAAAATAAAAATATTTCTGGCAATACCGGTAATTATATATCAGGTACTCTTTGGTTGCAAAGTGGAAACCCAATATTGGGAAATTTGCATAAGAATTATAATCTTACGGGTGTAATTGCTCCGATATATGGCTTTCAACGAACCTATAAGAAAGGTTTTAATTTTAAGATAGAGGGAGGCGTGGGATATAGCTTTAATGACTATGAAAATGGTCTCGGAGTTATTTTGCATACAACCTTTGGGTGGGTGATTCGAAAGAGGAAGAAGTAATTTGCTGATAGTCAGCAACATAAAATTAACAGAACTATTTGCTAGCATGAAAAAAATTAAGGTATCTTTGCACGCTGAAAATAGCATTAAGAAAGCTATTAAATAAATTACTTTATGTCAATAACAAAGAATATTGCAATCATTGCACACGTAGATCACGGTAAAACAACCTTGGTAGATAAAATTATGTACCACTGTCAATTGTTTCGTGAGAACCAGAATACAGGGGATTTAATTTTAGATAGTAATGATTTGGAACGAGAACGTGGTATTACTATTACCTCGAAAAACGTTTCTGTTGTTTATAAAGGAACAAAGATTAATATTATAGATACTCCTGGTCACGCCGATTTTGGTGGTGAAGTAGAGCGTGTATTAAACATGGCAGATGGAGTATTGTTGTTGGTAGATGCTTTTGAAGGGCCTATGCCGCAAACACGTTTTGTATTGCAAAAAGCAATTGATTTAGGTTTAAAACCTTGCGTGGTTGTAAATAAAGTAGATAAAGAAAACTGTACTCCAGAGGAGGTACATGAAAAAGTTTTCGATTTAATGTTCGAATTAGGTGCCGAAGAATGGCAGCTAGATTTTCCAACAGTATACGGTTCAGCTAAAAATAACTGGATGAGTGATGATTGGAGAAATGAAACAGAGAATATAGAGCCATTGTTAGATATGGTTATTGAGCATATTCCAACTTTTGAACCAAAAGAAGGTAATACGCAAATGTTAATTACATCTTTAGATTTCTCTTCTTTTACAGGGCGTATTGCTATCGGAAGATTACAAAGAGGAACATTAAAAGAAGGACAGCAAGTTTCTTTGGTAAAAAGAGATGGGTCTATCGAAAAATCAAAGATAAAAGAGCTTTTCATTTTTGAAGGTCTAGGAAAACTTAAGGTGCAAGAAGTAGCAACAGGAGATATTTGTGCTATAACAGGTATAGAAGGTTTTGAAATTGGAGATACTATTGCAGATTTAGAAAATCCAGAAGGTTTACAAACTATTGCTATAGATGAACCAACAATGAGTATGTTGTTTACTATTAATGATAGTCCATTTTTTGGTAGAGACGGTAAGTATGTAACTTCTAGGCATATTAATGATAGATTACAAAAAGAACTAGAAAAGAATTTAGCTTTACGTGTAAATGCAACGGATAGTGCAGATAAGTTTTTAGTATTTGGCCGTGGGGTATTACACCTTTCTGTTTTAATAGAAACTATGCGTAGAGAAGGTTATGAATTACAAATTGGGCAACCGCAAGTAATTATAAGAGAAATAGACGGAGTAAAATGTGAGCCTATAGAATCTTTAACTATTGATTTACCAGAAAATGTTTCAGGAAAAGCAGTAGAATTTGTTTCTATGCGTAAAGGAGAAATGACAAGTATGGAAGCTAAAGGAGATCGTATGGTATGCGAATTCTTAATTCCATCTAGAGGTATTATAGGTCTACGTAATCAGTTGTTAACAGCTACAGCTGGTGAGGCAATTATGGCACACCGTTTCTTAGAGTATCAACCAATGAAAGGAGATATTCCACAAAGACAAAATGGTTCTTTAGTCTCTATGGAACTTGGTAAAGCTATTCCTTATTCTATTGATAAATTACAAGATAGAGGTAAATTTTTCGTAGAGCCAGGAGAAGATATTTATGAAGGACAAGTTATAGGAGAGAATTCTAGAGGAGATGATATGACAGTAAATATCACCAAAACTAAAAAAATGTCTAACGTACGTTCTTCAGGAGCAGATGATAAAGCTAAAATTGTTCCGGCAATTAAATTCTCTTTAGAAGAAGCTTTAGAATATATTCAGAAAGATGAGTATGTTGAGGTTACTCCTAAGTTTTTACGAATAAGAAAAATATACTTAACAGAAAATGAACGTAAACGTAATAAAATAGCGTAAGTGTTCTATTTATATATACTAAAAAAGCTCCAAATTTTTAATTTGGAGCTTTTTTAGTTTTAAGTATATTTTATTAATCTTTCGGAGCTTGATGTAATGCCGCCGCTGCTGCCCCAATAATACCTGCATGGTTTTGTAATTCTGATGGAATTACAGGAGTATCTATAGTAATACACTCGCTATATTTTTCAAAATCTTTAGAAGAACCTCCTCCTAGAATAATAAGGTCGGGACAAGTGATTATTTCTACTAAGCTTAAAAATTTATTAAAGCGCTTTCCCCATTTTTTATAACTAAGTCCTTCGCGTTCTTTTGCTGAATTTGCAGCCCATAACTCAATTTTGTCGTATTCTTTGTAAGGTATTTGTCCCAGTTCAAAGTTCGGAATTAATTCGCCATCTAAAAACATACCACTACCAAGTCCAGTGCCAATAGTTATCATAACCACTAGACCTTTTTTACCTTTGCCAATACCGTAATTCATAGTAGCATAACCAGCAGCATCGGCATCATTAATTACGGTTACTGGTAGTCCCGTTGTTTCACTGAAAAGTTCATGGATATTAACATTGAGCCAAGAAGGATCTAAATTTCCAGGAGATTTGCAAACACCATGCTTTACTATGGTAGGAAAACCACAACCAATAGGGCCTTTGTAATTAAAGTGTTCTACAATTTCTTGAATGACTCTCGCCATTTCTTTAGGTTTTCTACTAGGTGGTGTAGGGACTCTAAACCTTTTGGTGGTCATTTCACCTGTTATTGTGTTTACTAGAGCTCCTTTCATTCCAGAACCACCTATATCGATACCTAAAACTTCCATGAATTATTATTTGTTATGTTAACAAAGTAACGAAAAGAATTAGGAAAAGATTGTTTGCCTAGTATTGGAATACTTATTATTTTTTTACTTGTACTAAAAATAGAGTATTCAATAATATCTTAAATTTCTTTTTAGAGTTTAAAAACTTATAAAAGAGTTATGTTTTCTTTTTGGTATTTATTAAGTATTGGGTCTTCCGTATTAAGTTCCGTTACTAGAATATCAATAGCGCTTAAATCTCCAATTTTGTATCTATTAAAGGTATTTATTTTTTCAGAAATAGCCAGAGAAACTACTTGCTTAGATGCCTTAATCATCGCTTTTTTCATTTGAGCAATTTCCCAATCTACTTCAGTAATTCCGTGCTCAATATCTAAATACCCAGTTCCTAAAAAACAAATATCTGCTTTTATTTCAGATAAAATATTTATTGTGCTACCTCCGGTTGCTAATTGAGAACTTCTAGATAATTTGCCTCCAATTAAATATACATCGTATTTGTTAGAGGTGTTATTTAATAGTTCAACAGCCATTTGTAAGCTTGGTGTAAAAAAGGTAAGGCCCATTTTTCTTGGTAATAATTTAATCAGTTCTATATTGGTAGATCCACCACTTATAAGAATAACATCCCCTTCTTTTAATAGGGTTATACCTTTTTTTGCGATTATCGTTTTGTTGTGTAAATCATATATTTCGCTAGTTTTATCTGTATTGATGTTAAAACCATTAGAAACAGCTCCTCCATGGACTTTTTTTAAGCTTTTTTTAGAGTCTAGCTCTTTAATATCTCTACGAACAGTATCCATAGAAACATTTAAAATAGTTGCTAAATCACTCAGAAGAACTCTATTGTGAATATGAACTTCGTTTAGAATAATTTGATGCCTTTTGTCCTTTTTCAAAAAAAATATATTTAAATACAATGATAAGAAAAATTACGCAAAATAAATGCTACTTAAAGCGGCAAAAAATTAGTTTTTGTTGCTATTTACGCAATTAAACATGTTTATTTTAGCAATATTTGCAATTTAATATTGCAAATATTAAATTATAACGATATGTTTGCGATGTAAACATTCAAAAACTCACTATTATGAAAAAAAATCTTTATGTATTTCCATTAGTACTTTTCCTGCTATTTGCCCATACTGTTTTTGGACAAATGACTAATATTACAGGAACTGTGCTAGCAGATGATGGGCTTCCATTACCTGGTGCTAGTGTATTGGTAAAAGGAACAACAAACGGAGGAGTTTCTAATTTCGACGGTAATTTTAGTATACAAGTAAATCAATCAACAGATGTTGTATTGGTTGTAAGTTATATTGGATATAAAACAAAGGAAGTTCAAATGTTAGACGGACTAACTCCAATGACTATAGTATTGAATGTAGATGCTAATGCCTTGGACGAAGTAATAATTGTAGGGTCTTCTATAACGCAATCCCGAAAAAAGTTGGGTAATGCCATTACAAGTATAAAATCTGCAGCAATAGTTAAAGCTGCACCAGTAAATATTACGGCATCTTTACAAGGAAAAGTTCCTGGGGCTCAAATAACTCAAAATTCAGGAGATCCAGCAGGAGGGTTTTCAATTAGATTAAGAGGGCCTAGTACTATAAAAGGTTCCTCAGAGCCCCTTTATGTTATCGATGGAGTGGTTACAAGTAATTTAACAACCAATGTTACCAATTTAAATGTTAGTGCAGGCGATGCGCAGCCCGGACAGAATAGAATGATAGATATAAATCCAAATGACATAGCTAGTATTAATATATTAAATGGAGCTGCTGCTGCTGCAATATATGGTTCGCGAGCATCCAACGGAGTTGTTGTAATTTCCACTAAAAAAGGTGGTAATACTACAGATGGACCAGAATTATTTTATAAAACTACATTTAAGGCAAGCAAAATAAGAAAAAAGCTAGACCTAAATTTAACAGGAGAGCAATTCGAGACCGTATCTAATAGTAGCTTATCAGGAAGACTATGGCCTATTTTTGGGTTTGATACAGTATCTGGAAATTTAACGACTTTTAGTAATTTATCTTCCAATAAATTCAATGTAGAAAGGTATGATTACCAAGATGAAATATTTCAGACAGGTTTTGGTACCGATAATTATTTTTCCATACGTGATGGAAATGATACGATGGGCTATAATGCCTCTATTGGGTATTTAAGCAATGAAGGAATTGTTAAGAATACGAAGTATAATAGATTTTCTGCCCGATTAAATTTTAATCATTCGGTAAATGACTGGTTGTCCTATGATATAGGATTGTATTACTCTAATAGTAATTCCGATGAGAAACCAGATGGTAATGTTTTCTGGAGCCCAATTAATGCAATAAATATTACAAATAATATTTATGATATTACCCAACGAGATTCAAATGGAGATTTATTAGCTGTTGAAAATACAAGAGTTAATCCATTATCTATAATAGAAACTTTTGATATAACCCAGAAAGTGAGTCATTTTATCCCTAATGCACATTTAAAAATAACTCCTTTTAAAGGAGTGTCTATTGATCAGATTATTGGTGTAGATACCTATACGCAAAAAGGACATATTTCTATTCCAATTTATCCGTATGCAAATGTAAATCCTGCCTATTTTAACAATGGGTATTTAGGAGATGCAGAAGCAAAAATATTTAATTGGAATTATGATATTAATGCTAGTTATGATGTTAATTTAGGTGAAACGATAGAATCTAAAACAACCGCAGGTTACAGTTTTCAATCTAGTAAATTAGAATATAGTGGAGCGCAAGGGAGAGATTTAGATGCGAATGGAAGTCCAACTGTTCCTTTGCAAACAAACCCGATAGATTCAAACTTAGATATATATGGGTTTTTCTTGCAAGAAACATTATCCTTTAACGATAAATTGTTTTTAACCTTAGCTGGTCGTGTAGATGGAGCCACTAATTTTGATGTAGATAATAGATCTAATTTTTATCCTAAAATTTCAGGATCCTATGTATTATCTAATGAAAAGTTTTGGGGAGAGTCTAATTTTGTTAACTCAGCAAGACTAAGAGCTTCTTATGGAGAAGCAGGTAATCTTACCGCAATTTCTCCTTATGAGAGATTCGGAAGTTATAGTTCTTCAGACTTTTTAGGCTCTTCTACCTTACAACAAAATAATAGATTGGGGAATGAAGGATTAGTGCCAGAACGTACTAAAGAATTCGAAATAGGAACGGATCTTAGTTTTTTTAACAATAAAGCTTCTTTATTATTTACATATTATAAGCAAAATATAGAGGACCTTATTGTTAGTCGAGTTTTAGCACCATCTATAGGCGGAGCTACAAGAACGGAAAATGTGGGTAAAATGTCTAATAATGGTATAGAGTTGTATGCTAGAATTACCCCAGTGAAAACGGAAGATTTAACTTGGGATTTAAACTTCAACTATAGTAGTAATAAAAATGAGGTTATAAACACAGTTGGTGGGGATATAACAATTGCTACCGTTACAGGAGCCCCTCCAGTAGTAAAAGAAGGGGAGGCATTAGGAGTTTTTTATGGAACTTATTTTGCAAGAGATGATAGCGGAGAATTAATATTATCAGGGCCTTCAAGTACAGGAGCTCCAGAAGGGGTGCCACAACAAGAAAGGGGAGATTTAGTAACAGGACTGCCTACTAGAGATGCCAATGGGCAACCAATAGGGGATGTGTTGCGAAAAGTAATAGGAGATCCTAACCCAGATTATATTTTAGGAATAGGAACCGATGTAGCTTATAAACGATTTTCATTTTCGATGCTTTGGGAAGCCGTACAGGGGTTCGATGTTTTTGATGCGGATAAACGAACTAGGCAGGGTGTTGGTTTAGGAAGTTTGGCAGGAAAAGAGCTCTCTGGGGAATTGCCAAGAGGATATATTGCTGGTATATACCCAATCCAAGAATTTAGAATGGAAGACGGTTCATTTGTAAAGTTAAGAGAGTTGTCTTTAGGATATGAGTTCCCTTCATTGTTTAATGATAGTTTAAAGAATGTAAAATTGTCTTTGATAGGTAGAAATTTAATATCGTTTGATAATTTCTTTAGTTATGATCCTGAAACAAATGCAGGTGGGCAATCTAATTTACTAAGAGCAGTAAATTTTGGAAATGTACCTATCCCTAGCACTTTTGCAATTTCATTAAGCGCAAATTTTTAAATAAAAAAACATGAAAAATATACTAAAATTTATAGCTTTAAGTCTTTTGGTATTAACAGGAGTATCTTGTAATACAGAATATTTAGACCCCAATTCTACTCTAGAACCAGATGTAGTTAACAGCACAGATAATTTAATAAAACTAATTAACGGAATACAACAACGATGGAGTTCTGACCGTTCTGGTGTATTGTATACTAACACCCATATTTCGGGGCTAAATACTGGCGAGCTTCGATTATTAAATCCTGGAAATTTAGGAGAAAATGGTTTAGTCCTAGGTGGTGTTAATGTGGATGGCGGTAATGAAATATTAAACAATATTTGGACTAATGCAATGTTATGCCGTAAAGAAGCAAATACGATAATTAATGCTGCGGATCAAGCTACCGATAATACAGAATTAGCAAATTCTTTAAAGGCTTATGGCTTGTTTTATAGAGCATTGGTACATGGAACTTTAATACAGGTTTATGAGAGAATTCCAGTAGAAATTATAGAAAACGCTCCTTTTGTTGATAAAAGTGCAGTACTACAAAATGCTATTGCAGACCTGGAAGAGGCAAAAAGTCATATCGGCACAGGTATTTCTTCTGAAGTTGTTTCTGGTGTATTTGGTTCTGTAGATATAGAAAATTCTGTAAATGCACTATTGGCTAGATTTAATTTAATGGCAGGGAATTATACCGAAGCAGTAACAGCAGCTACTGAGGTTGATTTAAATGTAAAAAGCACCTGGGAGTTTGATGCTGCAGTACCAAATGCTCTTGCTTTTTGGTTTGGCTCTCAAAATGTAACACAAGCAAAAGACACTTCTTTTGGTTTGCCTGGAAGTCTAATGCCAGATCCAGCAGATGCTAGAATTCCATTTTATGTAACAGCAGAGGATTTTAGTATTCCAAGTCCAAATTACCAGGTCGTTGGCTTTTATACAGATAATTTAGATGAGGTGCCTGTTTATTTACCAGGAGAGATGCTTTTAATTATAGCAGAATCGCATGCAAGAAATAATAACCTTGTAGATGCAGAAATTGCATTGAATGCCGTACTTACTAAAACGGCAACTACCGATGTATTTGGTTTGGGAGCTGGGTTGCCAGTATACTCCGGAGCGCTTACACAAGAAGCTTTGTTAGACGAGATTTATAAAAATAGAAGAATAGAATTATATCTATCTGGCTTAGGGTTAGAAGATACAAGGAGGTTTGGAAGACCAGGGGCGCAAGAAGCAGACGCAGAAAGAAATAGAGATTATTACCCTTATCCTAATGCAGAAAGAGATAATAATACCAATACTCCAGTAAACCCAACGTCATAATTAAATTTTTGAGTTAGATTAAGTTTACGCCCAGAACACTATTGTTTTGTTCTGGGTTTTTTAACCGTAAAAATTATAATATGAAAAAAGTTTTAACCGGTTTAGATGTACTTAAAGGAGACAATAAATTAGTTTCAGAATTTAAAGGAAATGTAGCCTTACTTTGTCATAATGCCTCTGTAGATGCTAATTGCCAACATGCTACTTTTGTCTTTCAAAATTTATTTAAAAATCGATTTGTAAAGATTTTTGGTCCACAACATGGGTTTTCAACGGATGCTCAAGATAATATGATTGAGACAGATCATACGATACATCCTTTTTTTAATATACCAGTATATTCTTTGTATTCAGAAACGCGAACCCCTTCAGATGAAATGTTAGAAGGGATTGATCATTTGTTTGTAGATATGCAAGATGTAGGTTGTAGAATGTATACATACATATATACTTTAACCTTACTATTAGAGAAATGCGCAGAGAAAAGCATTGAAGTAATTATTTTGGATAGGCCTAATCCACTAAATGGGGAAACAATAGCGGGGAATATATTAGATATGTCTTTTAGCTCCTTCATAGGAAGGCACCCTATGCCAGTAAGGCATGCAATGACAATGGGTGAAGTAGCACAAATGCACCAAAAATTTTGGGTAACCTCTAAAGCTAATGTTAGGGTAATAAAAATGAAGAATTGGCAAAGGAGTATGTACTTTGGGGATACTAAAATACCTTGGTTGCTTCCTTCTCCCAACTTGGCAAGAACGGAGAGTGTTTTTACTTTTCCGAGTACAGTTTTATTTGAAGGAACAGAGCTTAGTGAGGGTAGAGGAACAACACAACCTTTAGAGATAATAGGTTCTCCTAAAATAGAACCTTTCTCATTCTATCATGGTTACTTGTCTGAAGCAATAAAAAAATCAAAATTGAAAGGTTTTGTAGCTAGACCCATAGCTTTTTTGCCCACTTTTCAAAAACACTATGATAAAGTTTGCGGAGGAATTCAGATACATGTTACAGATAGAAAGTTGTTTGAGCCATGGCGGACAGGCCTGTTTTTATTAAAAGAATTTCGTTCTTATTTAGGAGATGATTTTAAATGGAAGCAACCGCCTTATGAATATAATTGTACCCAAATGCCAATAGATATAATTAACGGAACAGATAAACTAAGGAATTGGGTTGAGAATAATGAATCTGTGGCTGCACTTAATTCGTTTGAACATTTGGATGAATACAAAAGACAATTACAAGAAATTAAACTGTATGAATAAAATAATCGATAAAATAGAAGGCTATTGGAACCAATTTTAGTTGTAGGTATTATTATAATTTACTTTGTTCTATTAATGTTTATATCGCATTATACTTCTAAAGGAGCAAGTGAAAATTCTTTTTTTACGGGAGATAGAAAATCTCCGTGGTTTTTAGTAGCATTTGGTATGGTTGGTGCCGGATTATCTGGTGTTACCTTTGTATCATTACCAGGAATGGTAGGGAATAATAATTTTTATTTCTATCAATTTATACTGGGAAATATTGTAGGGTATTTGTTTATAACCTTTGTGTTAATTCCACTTTATTTTAGATTAAGATTAGTGTCTATATATGGGTTTTTAAAAGAGAGATTTGGTATACGTACGTATAAAACGGGTTCCCTCTTTTTTCTAGTATCGCAATCTTTTGGAGCGGCACTTAGGCTCCTTTTGGCAGCAAAAATACTTCAGTTTGCTTTGTTTAATGCATTAGGAGTTCCTTTCTTTATTACAGTGATATTAATTTTAGGTTTGGTATGGTTATACACCAATAAATCGGGTATTAAGACTATCGTATGGACAGATACTATGCAGACCACTTTTTTAATCCTGGGCGCAGTTATTAGTATTTATGCTATAACAAGTTCTTTAAATTGGTCCTTGTATACTTCATTTCAGGAGGTTGTTAATCACGATTATTTTAAAGTGTTTAATTGGGAGTTTAAATCCAGTAACAATTTTTTTAAACAATTTATAGCAGGAATATTAGTCGCTATTGCTATGATTGGTTTAGACCAAAACATGATGCAGAAAACGTTAACCTGTAAAAATCAGTGGGATGCACAAAAGAATACATTAGTTTATAGTTTTATTTTAGCGCTAACTCAATTTCTTTTTTTAGGCCTTGGTGTATTACTCTATATATATGCAGATAAAAATGGCATAGAATTAGCTTTAGGGGAAGATGGAAAATTGCTAAATACAGATGCTCTTTTTCCAAATTTAGCACTTAATTATTTCGGTATTTTTGCAGGAATAAGTTTTTTGTTAGGAATAATTGCAGCTTCTTTTTCAAGTGTAGATTCAGCCTTAACAGCACTTACAACCTCCTTTACGTATGATTTTTTAGACATTTCGAGAAAATCTAAACAAGAGAAAGAAAAACTTAAAAACATAGTATTGTTAGGGTTTTCAGGAGTAGTATTTTTAATAATTATGTTGTTTTCAGAGAGTAAAGGCGATGTAATATCCTTGATATTTAAAGTAGCGGGGTATACCTATGGTCCTCTTTTAGGTCTATATCTATTTGGGATGTTCACAAAAATTAAGATAAAAGATAAGTGGGTTGTATTAGTTTGCTTGGGAGCACCTATACTTACCTATCTATTAAGTGCTTATTTTGTTAAAGTATTCAGTTTTGATTTCGGATTTATAAATATTGCAGTTAATGCAGGGTTAACTGTTCTTGGGTTATTACTAATAAAAGAAAAATAGATGAAAAATATAAAACCTACGACAGAGGAATCTTCCAGATATACCAATTTAGAAAATAGGAGTACTGAGGAGTTACTTAGGAGTATAAACACGGAGGATAAATTAGTTCCTTTGACAATAGAAAAAGTTATCCCGAAGATTGAAAGTTTTGTAGATGTTGTAGTTGATAAAATGAAAAAGGGTGGTAGGTTGTTTTATATTGGTGCAGGAACTAGTGGTAGATTAGGTGTGTTAGATGCTTCTGAATGTCCTCCTACCTTTGGCGTTTCTTCAGATTGGATTATTGGTTTAATTGCAGGAGGCGATATAGCACTTAGAAAAGCAGTTGAAAATGCGGAGGACGATATATTCCAAGCCCAAAAAGATTTAGAAAAATATAAAATAAGTGAAAATGATGTTCTTTTAGGTATTGCGGCTTCAGGAACCACACCCTATGTTGTTGGGGGTTTAAAATTTGCATTAGATGAAAATATAACTTCGGGCTGTATTGTATGTAATACAAACTCGCCAATGGCAGAATTAGCGAAATACCCAATAGAAGTAATTGTAGGGCCAGAATTTGTAACCGGAAGTACAAGAATGAAAGCCGGAACAGCTCAAAAGTTGGTGCTAAATATGATATCTACTGCCGTAATGATTAAACTAGGAAGAGTTATGGGAAATAAAATGGTAGACATGCAATTGTCTAATAAAAAACTAACTAATAGAGCAATGAAAATGGTCGTTGAAGCACTTCATATTTCCGAAGATTTAGCTAGCGAATTGCTAGCTAAAAATAATAGTGTTAGAGCGGTAATAGAAAATTATAAGGCCTAAAAGTGCTAAAAATGTTTGTTTTAGGTAATTGATAATTTAAAAATTTTTTTTTAAACCGCTTTTTGCACTACCTCAAAAACTTTGTTAGCATCACATTTGAGTGTTTTTGCGGGGTATTTTAAAATAAGAGCATAATCATGGGTAGCCATGAGAATGGTTTTCCCTGCTTTATTAATTTCTTGTAATACTTTCATTACTTCAACACTGGTTTGTGGATCAAGATTTCCAGTAGGTTCATCAGCAATAATAAGTTCAGGATTGTTTAGCAAAGCTCTGGCAATAGCAATTCGTTGTTGTTCTCCTCCAGAAAGTTCGTGTGGAAACTTAAATCCTTTGGTTTTCATTCCTACCTTATCTAAAACTTTTTCTATCTGTTGGTTCATTTTACTTTGGTCTTTCCAGCCGGTGGCTTTTAAAACAAAAAGTAGGTTTTTATTAATAGTTCTGTCTGGAAGTAATTTAAAATCTTGGAAAACAATCCCAATTTTTCTTCTTAAAAAAGGGATGTCCTTTTCTTTAAGAGTCTTTAAATTAAAGTCTACAATGGTTCCGGAGCCTTTTTTTAAAGGTAAGTCGCCATATAGTGTTTTCATAAGGCTACTTTTTCCACTTCCTGTTTTACCAATTAAGTAAACAAATTCTCCTTTTTCAACGGTTAAATTAACCTCGTTAAGGATTAAACTTTCCTTTTGAAAAATGGCAACATTATTAAGCTCTAAAATATTCTCTTCCATATTGGTATTGTTGATATAAAAGTAATAAGTTCTGTTGTATTCTGCTACAACCTTTTTTAAAAATCTTTTTGTTTAATTAGCTTTGGGTATTATTTAGGAATAAATTAAGACGCATCCACTTTTTTAATATACTTCGGAACAATATTTGCCGTTATATATTTTAGTTAATAGTTAGAGAACGCTATGTTTAGAAAATACACCGCATTACTTCCCATGATTATGGGAATGGTTTACATTGGTACAGCCCAAGAAACCAAAATTTATACCCACAAAGAAAAAGAATATCAAAACGCATTGGCATTGTACAATAATGAACAATACCAAGCAGCGCAGACTATTTTTGAGAAAGTAAAGGCTAAAACGGAAGATGAAGAAACTGCCGCGAATAGTGCTTATTATTCTGCTAATGCAGCAGTAAGGCTTAATCAACTTGGGGCAGATCGTCTTATGGAAGATTTTGTGGAAAATTACCCAACATCGACTAAAAAGAATGCTGCATTTGCCGATGTGGCTGAATATTATTTTAAAACAGGAAAATACCCTTATGCTTTAAAATGGTATAATAAATTAGATCAAGGTGCTCTTTCTAGAAAAGAGATGGATAAGTTTAATTTTAATTATGGATATTCCTTATTTTCTTCTAAGAAAACAAAAGAAGCCGAAAAATATTTAAGTAAAGTTACTTCTTCCCCAATTTACGGTTCTCAGGCTAAATATTACTTAGGGTATATTTCGTACCAGCAAGATGATTATGAGGCTGCCAATGAACGTTTTGATCAAATAACAGATCAGAAAGTTTTAGAAGAAAAATTATCTTATTACCAAGCGGATATGAATTTTAAGCTTGGTAAGTTTGAGCAAGCTATTGCCTTAGCAAAAAAACAATTGCCAAAGGCGGATCGTAAGGAAGTCTCGGAGTTAAATAAAATTATAGGAGAAAGTTATTTTAATCTAAAGCAATATTCTAACGCAATACCCTATTTAGAAGAGTATAAAGGTAAGCGCGGAAAATGGAGCAATACAGATTATTATTTGTTAGGATATGCCTATTACCAACAACAAGATTACGCCAATGCTATACAGCAGTTTAACAAAATAATAGGAGGAACAAATAGTGTTTCGCAAAACGCTTATTATCATTTGGCAGAATGTTATTTAAAATTAGAGAAAAAGCAAGAGGCATTAAATGCTTTTAGAAATGCATCGCAGATGGATTTTTCTCCTGAAATTCAAAAAGATGCCTATTTAAACTATGCTCGGTTAAGTTATGAAGTGGGGAATGCTTATGAGCCAGTACCTCAGGTAATATCTAACTATTTAAAACAGTATCCAAATGACTCTCATAAGCAAGAAATGCAAGAGCTTTTAGTGGATTCGTATATAACATCGAAGAATTTCTCTGGAGCAATGGAGCTGTTAGAGAAGAATAAAAATTATGCTAGTAAATCTACCTACCAGAAAGTAGCTTTTTATAGAGGGGTAGAATTGTTCGTGGATGCAGACTATGGTACAGCTTCGGAAATCTTCGAGAAATCTATCGCAAGTGCGGAAGATGCAAATTTTAAATCTAGAGCTGTTTATTGGAAAGCAGAATCGGACTATTTGTTAAACAAGTTTGATGCTGCTTTATCCGGATTTATGTCTTTTAAACAAAGCCCAAATGCCTCTTTACTATCAGAGAATACAGAAATAGATTATAATTTAGCATACACCTATTTTAAAAAGAAGGATTACACTAACGCAATAACCTATTTTAATAGTTATACGAGTAGTGGCACATCCGATAATCAGAAGTTAAATGATGGGTATTTACGTTTAGGAGATAGTTATTTTGTTAGTAGAAAGTACTGGCCGGCAATAGAAACATATAATAAGTCTTTAGCTTTAACTGGTCCAGAAAAGGATTATGCTGCCTACCAAAAGGCTATGAGTTATGGTTTTGTAGATCGTAAAGCAAAGAAAATAGATGGGTTAAATAATTTTGTGTCTACCTATACCAAATCAACCTTACGAGATGATGCTTTGTTTGAATTAGGAAATACATACGTAGCCGAAGGGCAAGAGGATAAAGGCTTAAGGGCTTACGATAAATTAATAACCAATTTTAGAGGCAGTTCCTTAGTGCCTCAGGCCTTAGTGCGTCAAGGTTTAGTACATTATAATGCCAATAGAAACGAACAAGCATTAGGGAAATTTAAAACGGTAGTTCGCGATTATCCTAAAACACAAGAAGCAATACAAGCAGTATCTACTGCCAAGCTGGTATATGTAGATTTGGGGAGAGTTAATGAGTATGCTGCTTGGGTTAAAGATTTAGATTTTGTAGAAGTAACAGATAGCGAATTAGACAATGCTACTTTTGAATCTGCTGATAAGCAATATATAGAAGGGAATAAAGATGCGGCAATCCGTGGGTTTCTAAATTATATTAAAGAATTTCCTAATGGCCTTCATAGCATTCAGGCTAATTTTAGTATTGCACAGTTATATTTTGGAAAAGAACAGAAAGAAAAAGCAATACCTTATTATCAATATGTTGCGGATAGTGGCGCTAGCGAATATTCCGAACAAGCTTTAACTAGAATTTGCGAGGTTTATATTGGAGTTAAGAAATATAGCACTGCATTGCCTTATTTAGAAAGGCTAGAGAAGGTTGCTAATATTTCCCAGAATAGAACTTTTGCACAATCGAACTTAATGAAAGGGTATTACGAGCAGAAGAATTATGATAAAACTATAGCTTATGCCGAAAAAGTATTGGCAACACCAACTATAGATAATAGAATAAAGAGTGATGCACAGATAATGATAGCCCGTTCTGCAATTAAGACGAATGACGAGTCGAGAGCTAAAGAAGCGTATGCTAGAGTTCTGAATATTGCAACAGGAGAAACAGCGGCGGAAGCATTGTACTACGATGCTTATTTTAAATATAACGAGGGTGACTTTGAAGCATCCAATACCGCTGTACAGAAATTAGCAAAAGATTACTCTAGTTATAAAGAATGGGGAGGTAAAGGGTTGGTTATAATGGCTAAGAATTTCTATGCTTTGGATGATGCCTACCAAGCTACTTATATTCTAGAAAGCGTCATGGAAAACTTTAGTCAATATCCAGATTTGGTAGCAGAAGCCAAAGGGGAATTAAGAAGTATAAAGGCAAAAGAAGCGAAGAGTAATTCTTCCATAAATCCAAACTAAAATAATTTGTATAACCGATTTTTCGGAACAAAAGAACATTATATGAATAAGTATATTAAAGTAACTTTTATAGCAATTTTAAGCTGTATTCAGTTAGGAGTGGCACAAGAAACAGAAGAGGACGATTTAGGTACGGAAACAGTAACTGTTACTAAGGCGTATTCCCCGACAGTGTCAGATGCTTTTAAAATAAAATCATCCCCTATAATGAACGACTCTATTGCGCTTCAAAAAAAGCCAATAGAATATAGTATTTTTTCTGTGCCAGTTGCATCTACATTTACTCCAGCAAAAGGAAAGGCATCCACTGTTAGTAAGTTGCCGCCACCAGAATTATTTAATTCGTATGCTTCTGCAGGTATTGGTAATTATGGAAATACTACTGCCGAATTTTATACCAGTAGGGCTTTAAATAGAGATGAAAGATTAGATTTGGGATTAAATCATAATTCTTCTAGAGGAGATTTAGATGGGGTGGTTTTAGATAATATTTTTTCGGATTCTAAATTAGATGCTTCATATTCTAAAAGAGATAGAGATATGGATTGGGGTGCAGATGTAGCCTTGCAACATCAATTATATAATTGGTACGGCTTGCCTTCTAGTATTACAGATGTAGATGTTATTGATGGGATTGATGCGCATCAAAATTATTATATGGGTGAAGCTGCGGCACATATCAACGTAGAGGATGCAATTTTTAAAAAGGCAGATTTAAAGTATAGAAGATTTTGGGATGCTGTTAAATCTGGAGAAAATAGAGTGGTTTTTAATGCCACGGCACAGTTTCCTGTAAATGACGAAACTTTAGATGTCAATGCTAATATTGATTATGTTAATGGAAAATTTAAAAACGATGATATTAATAATACTGCAAACTTAGCAGGTAGTACCTATAGGAATATTCAAGTGGGTATAAACCCTAGTTTAACTATGTTGCGAGATGATTTGTCGCTGCGTTTAGGGGTTAATTTGGTATACGGTGTAGATACCGAAAATAGCGATACTAACTTTTATATATACCCGGCAGTTACAGCCTCCTATAGATTGATAGATGAAACCGTAATTGCATATGGAGGAATAGTAGGGGAGCTAAAGCAGAACTCATATTATGATTTTGTGGAAGAAAACTCCTTTGTGTCACCAACTTTGGAAATTGCCCCAACAGATAAACAGTATAATGCGTATGGAGGATTAAAAGGACAACTATTGCCTAATCTTAGTTATAATATAAAAGCCTTTTACTCGGCGGAAAATAAAAAACCTTTGTATAAGCTAAATCCTATAAATAATTTTAGGGATGATGAGAAAGGATATTTTTACGGAAATTCTTTTGAAGTCTTTTATGATGATATAAAAACACTAGGTTTCTTTGCGGAATTAAATGTAGATGTAAATAGAAATTTTACGCTTGGAGTAAATGCTGAATTTTTGGATTATAGTACAGAAACAGGGAACTCTGCTTGGAATTTACCAACAACCAAAGCCTCTGTATTTATGGATTATCAAATTGGTAAAAAATGGTTTATGGGTGCTAATTTGTTTTATGTAGGAAAGCGTCAAGATTTTTCTACAACTGTAGTGCAAAATGTATTACCAGCAGATTATCCAGCAACCATTATAGATTTGGATAGTTATTTAGATGCCAATGCTCATGTAGGATATCGCTATACCAAACAATGGTCTTTCTTTTTAAAGGCAGCGAATATCGCAAATACAGATTACCAACGTTGGGCTAATTACCCAGTGCAAGGAATTCAAATTTTAGGAGGAGCTACGTATAAATTTAATTTTTAGATTTATTTGTAATAGAAGGTTTGTCGTATTATTGATAAAGAGTTATACTTTTTTATTGTAGTTGTCGTTAGGAATATATAATATTGTAAGTTAATACTTACATTAAAATATATTAAATTCCCCTATATGCGTTTATTTAAGTTCTCTTTTTTAGTTTTAATTCTGTTTCATGCAAATTGTATTCAGAGTCAAAATTTGGTAAAAAACCCTAGTTTCGAAAATTTTGAAGATTGCCCAAAAGAATTGGGGAATGTAACTACAGATGTTCGGAGTTGGAGTAGAGCCACAGAAGGAACATCAGATTATTTTAATGAATGTAGTTCTAAAATGGGTGTCCCCGAGAATTTTAACGGAACCCAGACTGCGGCTTTTGGAAAGGGCTATGCGGGAATGTATTTATTGGCTCCTAATAATTATCGGGAGTACTTACAAGGAGAATTAAACCAAACACTTAAAAAAAATAAACGCTATGGTGTTACCTTTTATTTAAGTCTTTCCGAAAAATCAATATTAGCTATTCAAGAGTTAGGAATATTACTTTCAGAGAAGCGTATAGATGTGCAAAGTACTAAAGTAATAGGAGGTGAAAGTTTTATTAATGGAAAATCTTTAAAAAATTACAGTTATAAAAAAGCATATAATCCTAAGTTTTATATAGACAAGAAAGGGTGGATGAAAGTCTATGTTGAAATTATAGCTAAGGGGAAAGAAAACTTTATAACCATTGGTAATTTTAAAGATAATTCTAATACCAAGACAGAAAAGACAAAAGGGACAAAATCGGCATCTTATTATTATCTAGATATGGTCTCTGTTATGTCAATAGAAAGTGATTTTTATGATAATTTAGAAGTAGATAAAGTCTATGCTTTAAAAAATGTTTTGTTTCCGATAGATGAATATAAATTGAATAATAAATCTAAGTTCGATTTAAAAGTGTTGTATAATCAGCTTAAAAAAAATCCAGAACTATTTATTGCAATTCATGCACATACGGATAATCAAGGAGCTAAATCTTATAATAAAAGTCTTTCTGTAAATAGAGCAAAGAGTGTTGCAAATTACTTAATAAAATTAGGCGTAAAAGAAAAACGTATACAATGGTATGGTCATGGAGATGAAAAACCTGCGGTAGATAATTTAACGCCAGAAGATAAACGAAAAAATAGGCGAGCAGAGTTTGTTTTGTCTAAAAGAAGATTTGCTCCAAGTGCCAATAGAGGTTCCTTCGCCGAAACTAGGTTCGAGGAGGACAATTAATTTTTTTTGATAAGATGTTTCTTTTTGGGTCACACCAATACAGGTTCCTATTTAAGAAAGAGCATTTCTAAAATGCACTTGTCTAAGTTAAATCTTGATTCTAAGACATATTTAGAAATTGGTTACAGTAATTTTTATAAGGATACTAGAGATTGGGTTTTAGTACATACTCAGTTTAGGGCTACAGAGAAGAAAATGCAACAAACAAAGAAAATTCTAAAAATAGAAGAGTGGAATTTGTAATAACCAAAGGATAAAAGGGTTTGTCTGTTAGCCTTTTAAATCCATTTCTTTAAGACTTTCTATTCTATTCCGTATTAGGAAAGCATCAATAGTTTCAAAATGTTCAATCACTCGTTTTTCTTTAAACTCGAATACTTTTTTGGATAGTCCTTGTAGAAAATCTCGATCGTGAGATACTAAAATTAAAGTACCATCAAATTCTATAAGAGCTTCTTTTAAAACGTCTTTAGATTTTAAATCTAAATGGTTAGTAGGCTCATCTAGTATTAAAACATTTACTGGGTCTAGTAAAAGTTTAACCATTGCTAATCTTGTTTTTTCTCCACCAGATAAGACTGCTACTTTTTTGTCAATGACATCTCCGCTAAACATAAACCTTCCTAAAACATTTTTTACTTGGGTTCTTATGTCTCCTTTAGCAACTTCGTCTACAGTTTGGAAAACCGTTAGTTCAGGATCTAATAAAGAAGCCTGGTTTTGGGCAAAGTACCCCACTTTGGCATTATGTCCTAAAGTACACGTACCTTCAAAATCTATTTGGCCCATAATAGCTTTAATCATCGTAGATTTTCCTTCCCCGTTTCTTCCAACAAAAGAAACTTTTTCTCCTCTGGCAATACTAAGGTTCGCATTTTTAAAAACTACATGTTCGTCATAGCTTTTAGAAAGTTCTATTGCAGTTACTGGGTAATCTCCAGAACGAGGAGCAGGAGGAAAGCGCAAGCGCAATGAGCTATTGTCTACTTCGTCTATCTCTATAATTTTTAGCTTTTCTAGCATTTTTTCTCTAGAAGAAACCTGATTTGTTTTGGAGTAAGTGCCTTTAAAACGATCTATAAAAGCTTGGTTATCGGCAATAAACCTTTGCTGTTCTTGGAATGCTTTTATTTGGTGGCTTCTACGGTCTTCTCGTAGTTGTAGATAATGTGTATACTTTGCTTTGTAGTCATAGATACGCCCCATAGTTACTTCTACGGTACGGTTGGTTATATTATCAATAAAAGCACGATCATGCGATATTACTAGAACTGCTTTAGCTTTGTTGATTAAAAAATCTTCTAACCATAAAACAGATTCAATATCTACATGGTTGGTAGGTTCATCTAATAAAATTAAATCTGGTTTTTGTAATAATATTTTAACCAGTTCAATACGCATTCGCCAGCCACCACTAAATTCACTTGTTGGTCTATGGAAATCATCTCGTTTAAATCCTAAGCCACCTAAAGCTATTTCTACTTCAGCGGCGTAATTTATGTCTTCTAGAGCATAATACTCTTCTCCTAAATCGGATACTTTTTGAATGAGTTTCATGTACTCTTCAGATTCATAATCTGTGCGCGTTTCTAACGCAGTGTTTATTTCCTCAATTTCATCACGCATCGTAAAAATATGGCTAAATGCTTTGGATGCTTCTTCAAAGACGGTGCAATTGTCTTCTGTAAGTAAATGTTGAGGTAAATAAGCAATAACGGCATCTTTAGGGCATCGAATATTTCCTCGAGTAGGGTTTTGAATTCCAGCAATAATTTTCATTAGAGTAGATTTGCCAGCTCCATTTTTACCCATAAGGGCAATTTTGTCTTGTTCGTTTATGACAAAAGAAACATCGCTAAACAAAGTATCGCCACTGAATTCTACTGCTATATTATCTACTGAAATCATAGTGTTTTTTTAAAAATGCAAAACTAGGTAAAACCAACAAATGTTAAGCCTATAACTTCTTTTAAAAAGAAAATCTTAAGCAAGTACAATAATAAGGATGGTGAAGGGATTATGGATAAGCCTGAAAATATAAAAAACCATGGTGTAGCCATGGTTTTTTATAAATGTTTTAATTATAACTAAAGGGTAATAGGAACGGAAACCCTTGTTTTTCCCCATCCCATAACTAAATGAACTTCTTCATCTACCTTATTAAAGCTAATAGAAAAAGCCTCTAAGGATTCTTTGTCATTATTAGGCGTAACTTTTATACGTGCTACATCGCTATCCTTATCGTAAGTGTATGCGCCCCATTGGTTCAATTTGGAATTAAGTATTATAGTCCACTCTTTTTCTCCTGGAATAGAAAATAAAGAATAAGTTCCTGGTTGAATAGTTTCTCCTGCTAGTTTTACTTCTTTATAAAAAATAATTTCAGAAGCTTCATTAGCTCCTGTGCGCCATACCTCATTAGAAGGAGCAAGCTGTGCAACAGAACGACCTTTTAATTGCGGTCTGCTGTAGGTTACACGGACTACTTTTTCAGATATTTTATAACTACTAGGGTAAGTAGCCATATCCATTGGACTTTTGTCTAAGCCATTGAATTTTTGAGCGTTAACTTGGGAGGAAAATACCAAAGCGAATGCCATAGTTGCAAGTACAAGAAAGTTTTTCATAATAGTGATTGTTTTATATAAGAATCAAATCTAGTGAGTTCTTCACTTTAATTTTGATAAAAAGTCGTTAAAATTTCAGCAACTTACAAAACGTAGTTTGCAAGGAGGTTTAATTTTATTTTTTATGCTTAATTGTTACATTTGTATTAAAAAAAGTTTCTATTTGTAACCAAATTAATGTTTTGTGTTTTGTAATTGAAAGATAATATGCATCTTTGTTTAAGAATTGATATAATTATAATGATATGTGTGGAATTGTATGTGCATTTGATGTAAAGGAGAGCACAGAGGCGTTAAGACCTCAGTTATTAGAGATGTCTAAGAAAATTAGACATAGAGGACCGGATTGGAGTGGAATATATGCAAATGATAAAGCTATTTTAGCTCATGAGAGATTAGCTATTGTAGATCCAGCCTCCGGAAAGCAACCTTTATTTAGTGAAGATAAAAAATTGGTGTTAGCTGCTAATGGTGAAATTTATAATCATAGAGAGTTAAGGGAGCAATTTAAAGGAAAATATAATTTTGCAACAGAATCGGATTGTGAAGTGATATTGGCATTGTACCAAGAAAAAGGAGCTGATTTTTTAGATGAAATGAATGGCATTTTTGGTTTTGCAATATATAATTCTGAGGACGACTCCTATTTTATAGCTAGAGACCATATGGGTATTATACCTTTATATATGGGATGGGACCAAAATGGAACTTTTTATGTGGCATCCGAATTAAAAGCTTTAGAAGGTGTTTGTACAAAAATTGAATTGTTTCCTCCTGGACATTATTTAGAAAGTAAAGATGGAGAGCTTAAAAGGTGGTATTCTAGAGATTGGATGGAGTATGATGCTGTTAAGGAAAACGAAACAAGTATACAAGAAATAAAGGAAGCTTTAGAGGCAGCTGTTCATAGACAGTTAATGTCAGATGTGCCTTATGGAGTTCTTTTATCTGGAGGTTTAGATTCATCAGTAACTTCTGCGATTGCTAAAAAATATGCACAAAAAAGGATAGAATCCGGGGATACTACAGATGCATGGTGGCCTCAATTACATTCTTTTTCAGTGGGATTAGAAGGTTCTCCAGATTTAGCCGCAGCACGTAAAGTGGCAGATCATATAGATACGATACACCATGAAATAAAATTTACAATTCAAGAAGGGTTAGATGCTATTAAAGATGTAGTGTATAACTTAGAAACGTATGATGTTACTACTATTAGAGCATCAACTCCTATGTATTTAATGGCGAGAGTTATTAAGTCTATGGGGATAAAAATGGTATTGTCAGGAGAAGGGGCAGACGAACTTTTTGGAGGGTATTTATACTTCCATAAAGCACCAAATGCAGAGGAATTTCATGAAGAAACTGTTCGTAAATTAAGCAAGCTTCATATGTACGATTGTTTGCGTGCAAACAAATCGTTAGCGGCTTGGGGAATAGAAGGTCGTGTTCCTTTTTTAGATAAAGAATTTATAGATGTAGCAATGCGTATTAACCCACAAGATAAAATGATTAATGGGGAGCGTATGGAAAAATGGGTTGTTCGTAAGGCTTTTGAGGATATGATTCCAGAAAGTGTAGCTTGGAGACAAAAAGAACAATTTTCAGATGGAGTAGGATATAGCTGGATAGATACTTTAAAAGAAGTAGTGGATACAGAAGTTACGGACGAGCAATTAGAAAATGCAAAGTTTAGATATCCGTTACAAACACCAACATCAAAAGAAGAGTTTTATTACCGTTCTATTTTTGAACAACATTTTCCTTCAGATGCAGCGGCATTATGTGTGCCTCAAGAAGCATCTGTAGCATGTAGTACAAAAATTGCATTAGAATGGGATGAAGCATTTAAAAATATGAATGACCCTTCAGGAAGAGCAGTAGCTCATGTCCATGAAGATGCATATTAATTTATGCGTTGTTAGCAGTAATGCTGTTTGTCTATTCGTAAGAGTAGAGCCAGTTTTTTATTTTAATTAGTCCTTAAGAAGCGCCCATTTGGGTGCTTCTTTTGTCATAGGAAGTAAGTTTGTTTAATGCTTGAAAATCAATTATTGTAGGTAATTGATTTTTTTATAAAAGAGGTATATTAAATTAAGAGGTTTTTTAGAGACTTTTAGGATAATAGTTAAAGTATATTTTTTTATAAAAACTTATTTAAGACCCTTTTAAGGCTTTTTTACGAACTTTTTTAGATTTTAGGTAAATGTTGATAACTATTTAATATCGGCTTAAAATCATTTAAAAAAGAATATCCTTTATTTTATCTTTGTTAAGTTGCTATTGCAATAAGTATAATAGGAATAAAAATTAATATGAGCGAAGAAGCAAAAAAGAATAATTATTCGGCAGACAGTATTCAGGCCCTTGAGGGAATGGAACATGTACGTATGCGTCCTTCTATGTATATTGGAGATGTTGGTACGAGAGGTTTACATCATTTAGTTTATGAAGTAGTAGATAACTCTATTGATGAAGCAATGGGAGGTTATTGCGATACGATTAGTGTTGTGATAAATGAAGATAATTCTATTACTACAAAAGACAATGGTAGAGGTATACCTGTAGACCTTCATAAGAAAGAGGGAGTATCTGCCTTACAAGTTGTAATGACTAAAATTGGTGCCGGAGGTAAATTCGATAAGGATTCTTATAAGGTATCTGGTGGTTTGCACGGGGTAGGTGTCTCTTGTGTTAATGCGCTTTCTAATCACTTAACAGCAACAGTTCATAGAGATGGTGTTATTTGGGAACAAGAATATGAGAAAGGAAAAGCATTATATCCAGTAAAGCGTATAGGAGAAACGGAAGAAAGAGGTACGATTGTAACTTTTAGACCAGATGACACTATATTTACCCAAACAGTAGAATATAATTATGAAACTCTTGCGAATAGAATGCGGGAACTATCTTTTTTAAATAAAGGTATAACCATTACTATAACAGATAAGAGAAATAAAGACGATAAAGGAGAGTTTATATCTGAAGTTTTTCATTCAACTGAAGGACTTAAAGAGTTTGTTAGATTTTTAGATGGTACTAGGGAATCTTTAATACAGAATGTTATCTCCATGGAAGGAGAAAAGAATGACATTCCTGTTGAGGTAGCTATGATTTATAATACTTCGTATACAGAGAACCTTCATTCGTATGTGAATAACATTAATACCCACGAAGGGGGAACACATTTATCTGGTTTTAGAAGAGGACTTACTAGTACTTTAAAAAAGTACGCAGACGCTTCTGGGATGTTAGATAAGTTAAAGTTTGAAATTCAAGGGGATGACTTTAGAGAAGGCTTAACTGCAATTGTTTCTGTAAAAGTAGCAGAGCCACAGTTCGAAGGGCAAACAAAAACAAAATTAGGGAACAGAGAGGTCTCTTCCGCAGTAAGTCAGTCAGTATCAGAAATGTTGACTAATTACTTAGAGGAAAATCCAGACGATGCTAAAATTATTATTCAAAAGGTGATTTTAGCAGCGCAAGCACGTCATGCAGCAACAAAAGCTCGTGAAATGGTGCAGCGTAAAACGGTAATGAGTATTGGTGGTTTGCCAGGGAAATTATCCGATTGTTCTGATCAAGACCCAGTTAACTGCGAAGTATTCTTGGTTGAGGGAGATTCGGCAGGTGGTACTGCCAAACAAGGAAGAGATAGAATGTTTCAAGCGATACTTCCATTAAGAGGTAAAATTCTTAATGTGGAAAAAGCTATGCCGCATCGTGTTTTTGAGAACGAAGAGATAAAAAACATTTACACAGCTCTTGGAGTTACTATTGGTACAGAAGAGGATAGTAAAGCTTTAAATTTATCTAAACTAAGATATCATAAAGTAGTTATTATGTGTGATGCCGATGTAGATGGTAGCCACATTGAAACACTTATTTTGACTTTCTTTTTCCGTTATATGCGCGAATTAATTGAAGGAGGGCATGTGTATATTGCTACGCCACCATTATATTTAGTAAAGAAAGGTACTAAAAAGAGATACGCTTGGAATGATGAAGAGCGAGATGCTATTGCTGAAAGTTTTAATGGAAGCGTAGGTATTCAGAGATATAAAGGTTTAGGGGAAATGAATGCAGAACAATTGTGGGATACCACCATGAATCCTGAATTTAGAACTTTAAGGCAAATTGTAATAGATAATGCCACAGAAACAGATAGAGTTTTCTCTATGCTTATGGGTGATGAAGTGCCTCCAAGAAGAGAATTTATTGAGAAGAATGCTGTTTATGCGAACATTGATGTATAAGAAAAGCTAGTTACACAACAAAAAATCGCCCCTAAAGGGCGATTTTTTTAGTTTTAGGAAAAATTTTAATCATGAAAAAAATATTTTCCTTATTAGTGTTGGTCTGTAGTTTACAGGCAGTGGCGCAATCTAACATCAACGATTTGTTGGCAGCAGGATTAAATGACGCTGAAAAATTTACTACGGCATATATGACCCCTGTTTCAGAAGGGTTAATGTCTAGTATGTCTAATGGTTGGTATAATTCTGGAAAAGCAAAACCTTTAGGTGGTTTCGAGATTTCTATTATTGGTAATATGGCATCCTTTAAAAATAACGATGACAAAAAAGCATTTGTATTAAATACGGCGGATTATGAAAATATCCAATTTCAAGATGGCAGTACTTCCAATTTGGTGTCTACTGCTCTCGGAGATATAGAAGGTCAAAATATTGTAATATCGGCTACTGTTAATGGTAATAATGTAAACGAGACTATAGAGTTGCCATCTGGGTTAGCATCGGAAAATATTAATTTTATTCCTTCCGCTTTTATTCAAGCTAGTGTAGGGTTAATAAAAGGAACAGAGCTTAAGGCTAGGTTTTTGCCTAAAATTGATGCAGACGGATCAAAAGTTGGTTTTTATGGAGTGGGGCTACAACATGAGTTTACTAAGCATTTGCCAGCAGATAAGATTCTTCCTGTTGCTATATCGGGTGTAATAGGGTATACGCATTTAGATGGTACGTATAATTTGGAAAGTACTAACGCAATTTCAGGAGCCAACCAAAGTTTAGATTTAGTAATGAATACTTGGGTGTTTCAGGCCGTGGTATCTACTAAATTACCTATAATTAATTTTTATGGAGGGATTGGTTATGTGACAGGAACATCGGAAATCGATGTTTTAGGTACGTATGAAGTTTCTGCAACACCATTACCTATAACGTATACAGATCCAT
The DNA here is from genome assembly GCF_016744255.1 of Maribacter sp. Taxonomy (GTDB): domain Bacteria; phylum Bacteroidota; class Bacteroidia; order Flavobacteriales; family Flavobacteriaceae; genus Maribacter_B. The sequence continues at coordinate 20,505 of NZ_JADGES010000003.1, read as the reverse complement.
TTTCTTTGAATAATAAAATAAGTGGAGTAACGGGTAATGTAGGAGCAAAGTTAAAACTAGGATTTTTTAGATTACATGCAGATTATACTTTAGCAGAATTTAATAGTTTGTCTTTTGGAGTTAATTTTGGATTTAGATAAAAAAATTAAACCCCGCTTTTTTAACTAAAGAAGCGGGGTTTAGTTTTTTTTATTTTATTATTCTCTTAAGGCAATTAAGTTGCCTGTAGGGTCTTCTAGAAGGATACTATCTGGTGAGTTGTCTACAATAACTACTGTGTCGTTTGGTTTATCTGGTAAGCCAGGATAGGTGATAGTGTACACGCCATTTTTTTGACTCCATCTAAAATCTGTTTTCATGATAACTTTACCATTTTGTAAATCGTGGTACCTTCCCAAGTAAGCATCATTAAAAATCCATTCTTGCTTATTTGTGGTCAACTTTTGTGTTGTGCTATTAGTATCGGTATTTGCATTAGACCAAACACCAATTACGGGGTCGTTGTTCTCTTCAATTCTGGAGCAATTGCTCACTAGAATGATAGCTAAAATTGTTAGGAATGAAAAAACTTTTTTCATTGTGTAGGTTTTTGAGATTTGGGGGTTCAATACTTTTTTAACGTAAAACAAGAGTTTGGTATTGCTAAAATTCGACGTATTGCACAATAATTCCGATTTCTTCGTTGAATTACATTTGTTTTTTATATAAGTGGTATTTCATCGGTGTTTTCTATTCTATAAATAGTACAATTTTGCTGATTTTCATCATATTTTTTTGAAGAGAATTCAGTACTTTTGAGGTGTTAAAAAATTGAAATTTTAAAATATAATAATATGAAAATTACCGTAGTAGGAGCAGGTGCCGTTGGCGCAAGTTGTGCAGAGTATATTGCTATTAAAGATTTTGCATCAGAAGTAGTTTTGTTAGATATTAAAGAAGGCTATGCGGAAGGCAAAGCAATGGATTTAATGCAAACAGCTTCCTTAAATAGTTTTGATACAAAAATTACAGGTGTTACTAATGACTATTCTAAAACAGCAGGAAGTCACATTGCTGTAATTACTTCTGGGATTCCTAGAAAGCCAGGGATGACTAGAGAAGAGCTAATAGGTATTAATGCTGGAATAGTAAAAACAGTTTCTGCTAGCTTAGTGAAAGAATCTCCAAACGTTATTTTAATTGTAGTGAGTAATCCTATGGATACCATGACGTATTTAGTGCATAAAACTACCGGATTACCTAAAAGCAGAATTATAGGTATGGGTGGTGCTTTAGATAGCGCTCGTTTTAAATACAGATTAGCAGAAGCTATGGAAGCTCCTATTTCTGATATTGATGGAATGGTAATCGGTGGACATAGCGATGTAGGGATGGTTCCTTTAACTTCACATGCTACAAGAAATAGTGTAAGAGTTTCTGAGTTTTTATCAGAAGATAGATTAAATCAAGTTGCTGCAGATACTAAAGTTGGCGGAGCTACACTAACTAAATTATTAGGAACAAGTGCTTGGTATGCACCAGGAGCTGCTGTATCTGGATTAGTACAAGCAATTGCTTGTGATCAAAAGAAAATGTTCCCATGTTCTACTTATTTAGAAGGCGAATACGGATTAAATGATATTTGTATAGGTGTTCCTGTGATTTTAGGAAAAGATGGAATAGAGCGTATTGTAGATGTTCCATTAAGTGATGCTGAAAAGGCCAAAATGCAAGAAAGTGCAGCTGGTGTAAGCAAAACAAATGCCCTTTTGGAATTATAGTCTTTAATATAGATTTAAGGAAAAGCCTTTGTAGTTTAACTATAAAGGCTTTCTTTTTTTTATAATGAGAAGTTTTAGAAATATATATTGTAAAAAATATACTACGTAGTACATCTTTATTTTTATATTTGCCGCATGAATACAAAATGGTACATAGGTACTTTAATTATTATTCTAGCCCTAATAGGTCTAAATCAGGAGCAAGCTAAAGTCGCTAACCAGCAGATTGTACTACAATTTACGGATGTAGAAATGACTTCGGTAGCTAATCATGATGATGCTTTGGCAACAATTACCAAAAAGCTACAAGTCTTAGGTGTTGCTAATATTGAAATAATAGAAAATGATAGTACACAACTAAGTATCCGCTATTATAGTGATATTGATGCCATTAGTGTTAAAGAATTCCTTTCTCATGATAGTGAGTTATCACTAGCATATAAAGATGTCGATCAATTACCTTTTGACTTTCCAAAAGATAAACTTCCTGAAAATTATAGCCTAGTAGTTTCTGATTTTCAGCAACAAACAGATGACGGATTAAGTTTAAACGGGAAATTTGCTTTTGAATTAAAGCAAGATTATAAGAGATTTTCTAATCCGATAGTTATACAATTTAATGATTCAATAGTATTTAAACAAGATGCTATTGTACTCTTGGCTTACAAAATAAATAGAGTTATTGCAATTGCAATAGATAATACTTCACACGCTATTCCAGAAGTAAGGGCAGGACCTTATGTTTGTGGAAATAGCTAAAATGCTTGTTAGCATAGTTTCTGTTAATAGACAAAGAATTTCCATAAAAAGAATACCATTAAAGAATACCATTAAAGAATTTAAATACTTTGTATAAAGTACTAATCTTTAAGTCTTCTAAAAGAACAACATCAAAATCAATATATTAATCATTAAAGATATTTTTTAGCATAACAGCTATAGGGTATCGAAAATTTAAATTAAATAACCAATGCAAAATAAAGGACTTATAAAGCTTTTTGCTTTATTATTTGGGTTAGTTAGTATCTACCAACTTTCTTACACTTTTGTTACCAGCAAAGTGGAAGGAGAAGCGGAAGTATATGCTACTAGCCAAATTTCGGAAACTGAAACAGATTATATCGCTAAGCGTGAAGCGCTAGGAGCTAGTTATTTAGACTCCATAGGTAATAATTCTATTTTAGGGTATACTAACTACAATGAAGCAAAAAAGAAAGAGTTAAATAAAGGACTGGATCTTAAAGGTGGTATTAATGTTACACTTCAGATTTCTGTAAAAGACATCTTAAAAGGATTGTCTAATGATAGTAAAAACCCAGTGTTTAATAAGGCATTAGTAGATGCAGATGTATTATCTAAAGATAGTGATGATACGTATGTTAACTTGTTTTTTGAAGCTTTTGATAAAATAAAAGGAGATACGAAACTTGCTTCTCCAGATATTTTCGCAAATAAAGGGCTTAGCGAAGAAGTTAATTTCCAGATGACAGATGATGCTGTTAAGCCAATAATCGAAAGAAAAATCGATGAGTCTATCGTTTCTGCTTTTGAAGTATTAAGAGAACGTATCGATGGTTTTGGTGTTACACAACCAAATATTCAAAGAGAAGGTAATTCTGGTCGTATTCTAGTAGAGCTTCCAGGAGCAAGAGATATTGCTAGAGCGCAAGGTTTACTTTCTAGTACTGCGCAGTTAGAGTTCTGGGAAACACATAAACAAGGGAATCCAAGTTTTAATACTTTCTTAATCTCGGCTAACGAAAAGCTAAAGGCTATTGTAGATCTTAAAAAGACAGATGAGCCAGAAGTTCTAGAGACAGAAATAGATTCTTTACTTTCAGATGTTGCTGCAGATTCTTTAGATTTAGCAAGTCAAGTAAATCCTTTATATGATTTATTGATACCTGCTAACCCAGGGAGTCATGCAATGTTTAGAGTTGCTATTAAGGATACCGCTGAATTAGGTAGTTACTTAAGAATGCCTCAGATAAGAAGATTGTTACCTGCAGATGTTCAATTTACAAAATTTGTATGGGAGCGCCCTTCTAATGAAGATGTAGAGGTAGTAGAATTATACGCTTTAAAATCTAATAGAGATGGAATACCAAGAATTAGTGGTGATGTAGTTAGTGATGCAAGAGCTGATTTTGACCAATTTAGTAAACCAGCAGTATCCATGACTATGAATACAAAAGGTGCTAAGCTATGGGAGAAGTTAACTGGTGATGCGTATACGAACCAAACTGGTATTGCTATTGTTTTAGATAATAAAGTATATACAGCTCCTGGCGTATCTTCAGGTCCAATTTCTGGAGGTCGTTCAGAAATTACAGGAAACTTTACAGTAAATGAAACTAAAGATATTTCTAATGTATTACGTGCTGGTAAATTACCTGCTTCTGCAGAAATTATTCAGTCAGAGATTGTTGGTCCTTCTTTAGGACAAGAAGCTATAGATAGTGGTTTTATGTCTTTCTTAATTGCAATGTCTATTGTCTTATTATGGATGATATTTTATTATGGTAAAGCAGGAATATTTGCAGATATAGCGTTACTATTAAATATTTTATTAATATTTGGTGTTCTTACGAGTTTAAATGCGGTACTTACTTTACCTGGAATAGCAGGTATTGTATTAACTATAGGTATGTCGGTAGATGCTAACGTTCTTATCTTTGAACGTATTAAAGAGGAGTTAGCTAAGGGTAAAGGAAAATCACAAGCAGTAGCAGACGGTTTTAGCAATGCACTATCTTCTATTTTAGATGCAAACATTACTACAGGTCTTACGGCAATAATATTGTTCGTATTTGGGTCGGGTCCTATTAAAGGATTTGCTACTACCTTATTAATTGGTATTCTTACCTCTTTGTTTACAGCAATCTTTATTACAAGATTATTAGTAGATTGGTATTTAAGTGGAAAAGGAAGAAAATTAGATTTCTCTACCGCGATCACTAAAAACTTATTCCAGAATATAAATATTAACTTCTTAGTTAAAAGAAAAATTGCTTACGTAATTTCAGCAATATTAGTTGCTATAGGATTGTTCTCTTTGTTCTTTGGAGCAGGATTGCAACAAGGGGTAGATTTTGTTGGAGGACGTTCGTATCAAGTACGTTTTGAACAACAGGTTAATCCTTCAGAAATAGCATCAGAACTTAATACTGTTTTTGGGAGTGGTACTAATGTAAAAACATACGGAGAGGGGAATCAAATTAAAATAACAACTCCTTATAAAGTAGATGTAGAAGGTATTGAAGTAGATAATGAAATTCAAGCTAAATTATTTACGGCATTGCAAAAGTACTTACCAGATGGTATCTCTAAACAAGATTTTATCGTTGGTAGTAATGATAAATCTATCGGTATTTTACAATCTGTAAAAGTAGGCCCAACAATAGCGGATGATATTAAGAACAATGCATTTTTAGCCATTATTGGTTCTCTTGCAGTGGTATTCTTATATATCTTATTGCGTTTCCGTAAATGGCAATTCTCATTAGGAGCAGTAGTAGCTGTTTTTCATGATGTTTTAATTGTACTAGGTATATTTTCTATACTAGGAAAACTAATGCCTTTTAATATGGAAATAGATCAAGCATTTATCGCAGCCATACTGACCGTAATTGGTTATTCGCTGAATGATACCGTGGTTGTGTTTGACCGTATTAGAGAAATCATTGGAGAAAGAGGATGGAATAATGGAGAAAATGTAAATTCTGCAATTAATAGTACATTAGGAAGAACGCTGAATACTTCTTTAACAACCTTAGTTGTGTTGTTATCAATATTTATTTTCGGAGGTGAATCTTTAAGAGGATTTATGTTTGCTATGATTATTGGTGTAGTTGTAGGAACATATTCTTCTGTATTCATTGCGACTCCTGTAATGTTCGATACTTTAAAGAAAAAAATACTTTCTGGTGAAGCAGAAGATATTGTAGAGTAAATACAGAATTATAATTATAAAAAAGGGCCTTAAGAATATTCTTAAGGCCCTTTTTTTGGTTTAATATCCAGATATTTTGCTTCTAAATATATAGGATTAATTCTTTTTGTTGCCTCGTAGACTTGCCTCGAGTTAGTTTACTTAAGGTAATAGTGATTTAAGATTGTATAGCTCCTGTAGAGCCATTTGTACTTGGACTTAGTATAAAATGCTTGGTAGGGTTTAACCCTGCCTCGGGTCTATGAGAAACAAAAATTATTGCTGTTGTAGATTCTGAAGCTATTTTATTTACAAAGGAAACCAGTAAATGTGCAGAGGCATCATCTAAGCCAGTGGTGGGTTCATCTAAAATTAGTAAGTCTGGGTGCTTAACCATTGCTCTGGTGGTCATAACTAAGCGTTTTTGCCCCATAGATAGGTTGGTGTAAAGACTATCTCTTAAATCCCACATTTGGATTAATGTAAGCCATTTTTTGGCTAATTGCTTTTGAATTTCAGTTGGTCTTACATATAGGCCTATAGAATCATTAAAACCAGAAATTAGCATTTGTTCTACAGAATGGTATCCAGTAAACTTATCTGTCATTGCCGGAGTAAAATAACCTATTCGTCTTTTTATATCCCAAATGCTCTCTCCGCTCCCTTTTTTTCTTCCGAATAGAAATAACTCTTGCCCGTATCCTTTTGGGTTTTCTCCGGTTATCATAGATAATAAAGTGGTTTTTCCACTTCCGTTATTTCCTATAAGTTGCCAAAAGGAACCCTGTTCAATCGTCCAATTAATATTTTGTAATACCTTTTTGTCCTCAAAGGAGACATTTATATTTTTTAAGTGAATGAGTATTTTTTCGGTATAGTCAGATGGTTTTATTGGAGGGGGAATAGCGCCAAATAATTCTACCTCTTTTTGGAAGGTTTTTATTTCTTTAAGCGAGCTATACGTGTGGAGTTCTTCTTTTTCTAGAAACGCATAATTGGTTATAAATGGCAGCAAATCTTCTTTTCTGCTTATAATCTGAATAAAAGAAATAGTTTCGGCCTTTTGTGAAAGCGTTTCTTTAAGATTTTCCTGAGAGCTAATGTCTAAATTATCAAAAGGATTATCTAAAATAATGGCTTTTGTATTGTTGTTAAATAAATATTGGAGTAGCGCTTTTTTTTGTTCACCACTAGATAAGGTTTTTAGTGCCTGTTTAGAATCTTGGGTAAGTGTCTTTTCATCGTGGCGGTCCTCTTCATCAATAAAATGTTCAATAGTTATTTTAGAAAAAAGAGCAATGTTTACATTAACAAAAGCGGTAAGCTCTTTGTAGTGTCCTTTTTTTAATAGTTCTTGTGCAAACCTATTTTTGTTAGATTCGTTAGTAATAAAAATTGCCCAGTGTTGTTTAGTTCTCATAATTTTATTCTGTATATGTGTACTGGGTTATTTTTATAAGTTGTTGTTTTGTCTAGAAACATACCGTTTGCTATAGCTACTTTTTGGGAAGGAATGTTATCTATATGAATAATAGATATAATGGATTCTGAAATTTTGTTTGCAATGGCAAAATTTTTACATTTTTTTGCGGCTTCTGTAGCATAGCCTTGTTTCCAATATTTTGGTAAAACAGAATACCCTATTTCTATTTCGGGAATACAATCTACTTTTTGTACTAAGAGGCCGCAGATACCTATAAAAGCATTGGTGTTAGAATTTATTAGGGCATTCATGCCGCCTAGCTTATTGTTGTATCGTTCAAAAATGGCCTTAAACTGATTTTTACAGGCTTCTAGGGGGATTTTTTTTTCGCCTTCCCAATATTGGGTGCTAAGGGGTTCTTCATGGAAAGGAAGCCAAGAATTGAAATCGGAAGGTGTTATTTTGCGGAATGTTAACCGTTTGGATTGTTCCCCGTCTAATAATAAATACACCCTTTTATTGTTTGCTATATTCCACTCTATCGCCAACCTCTAAAATCCATTTTTCGGCTAAACCTGCATTTACTTCTAAAACATATTTAACAGGAACAATAGACGACAGTCCTTTTTCATCAAAAGGTTTTGCGTTTTCTTGAAAGCTAGCTATTCTTAGATTTTCATCAATGTAAATAATGTCTAACGGAAATTGCGTATTCTTCATATAAAAAGAGTGTACGGCAACGTCTGGGAATATAAAAAGCATGCCTTGGTTTTGTACTATTCCCTTTCGGTACATTAAGCCAGTTTCTGTTTCGTAATCGCTTTCTGCAATTTCAATGTCTAATTGAGTAAGAATAGAATCTTTTTCTCCTTTGTATATAGTTAAAGAGCCTTCTTTATGAAAAACAATAGGTTTTGTTTCTACCACTTTTTTAGTTTCGCTTTTGCAACTGATTAATATTCCAATGAAGCAAAATAGAAAAAGGGAAAGACTAACTTTTTTCATCTTTTTAAGGATTTAATTATTTGTTTGCTGTTTTTGGTTTAAACATAAAAAATAAACCTACTATAATGAAAGGAATGCTAAGCCATTGCCCTGTAGATAAAAGTCCTAAAGACTCTTCAAAACCACCTTGGCTTTTCTTTACAAACTCTACGATAAAACGAATAGACCAAAGAAGTACTAAGAATAAGCCTAGAAGATATCCTGGTTTGTCTTTTTTATCTGTCTTCCAGTATAAGAAGTAAAGGAGTACAAAAACAAAAATATAACATACGCCTTCATATAATTGAGCAGGGTGTCTGTATGGAATCTCTGCTAAGTATTGCGAAAATTCGGGATTGTTTTCTATTGCATCATAAGCAGCAGTAAGTGTTTTTTCTTTCGTAACGGCTAGTGCTTTACTTGGGTGTAAGTCATCTGAATCTCTTATAAAACGAGTGGCAAAGGCAAAAGACTCATCTACGGGTTTGCCATTAATTTCGGAATTAAAAAAGTTACCTAAACGCACACAGAAAGCTCCTATAGATACAGGTACAACTAATCTATCTAATATCCATAGAATTTTAAATTCAGGATATTTTCTAGTGTATAAATACATGCCAATAATAATACCAATCGTTGCTCCATGACTCGCTAATCCTGTAAAGCCTGTAAATTCATATCCGTTAATAAAACCAAATAATTTTTCACCGACACTTTCTCGGATAGGTAATAGTATTTCTATTATATGATTTTGGTAATAAGGCCAATCATAGAAAAAAACGTGGCCTAAGCGGGCACCTAGCATTGTTGCTAGAACCGTATATATAAAAAGAGAATCTAATTGTTCTATTGTTTTCTTCTCATTTAAGAATATCTTTTTCATTATGTACCATCCTAATGCAAAAGAGGTTATCCATAATAGATTGTAATATTTAATTTGAATGAAACCAATATTGAAAAGAGTTTCGTTTGGATTCCAAGTAAAGCCTAAGAAAAACATAGTAGATTTTATTTTTTTGAATGACTAAGATAAGTATTTACACTAAGTAACCTTAAAAAGAGATGTTAGTATTTTTTTAAATTATAAATTGGTTAGGGTACTGGGTCGTAGCCTTTTCCTCCCCAAGGGTTACAGCTAAAAATGCGTTTGGTTGCTAGCCATCCTCCCTTAAATAAGCCGTGTTTTTTTAAGGCTTCTAAAGTGTATTGTGAACAGGTGGGAGAGTAGCGGCATGTTGCAGGGGTAAAAGGAGATATTACAGTTTGGTAAAACCTAACTAAAAAAATGAATGGAGCTATGAGTATTTTCTTTATCATGCTATTTGTACATTTTTTTAGTTAGGTTTTTTCAAGGTAGTTTTATTAAATATTAAAAGTGGTTCCGTCTTTACCATCTTTTAATTCAATACCCATTTCGGCTAATTGATTTCTAATTTTATCTGAAGTGGCAAAATCTTTATTTTCTCTAGCTTCTTTTCTTAATTCTATTAATAGCTCTACAACGCCTTCTAATTTTTTGCTGCCATCATTAGTGTTGTTTCTGTTTTCTAGTCCAAGAACATCAAAAACAAAACTATGTAAGGTTTCGGTTAAAATAGATTTGTCTTCTTCTGTAATGCTCTCTTTTTCTTCTCTAATGAGGTTAATTTGCTTTACGGCCTCAAATAACTTAGCAATAAGAATAGGGCTATTAAAATCGTCATTCATGGCATCATAACATTGTTGTTGCCATGCTTTAAAATCGAAAGAAGAAGTGTTTTTTGTTGGAATTTTTTCTAGATTATCTATAGCTTCCATTAATTTGTTGTAGCCTTTTTCAGAAGCCAATAAAGCGTCGTTACTAATGTCTAAAATACTAGTATAATGCGCTTGCATCATAAAAAATCGAACAACAGAAGGGGAAAAGGCTTTACTTAAAAAGGGGTTTTCTCCAGTAAAGATTTCATTAGGAAGAATACTATTTCCTGTGGATTTTGCCATTTTTTTTCCGTTCAAGGTAAGCATATTAGCATGTAGCCAATAGTTTACTGGGGAATGTCCATTACAAGCCTCGGCCTGAGCAATTTCACATTCGTGATGTGGGAATTTTAAATCCATTCCGCCTCCATGAATATCGAACGTTTCTCCTAAGTATTTGGTGCTCATAGCTGTACATTCTAGATGCCAGCCAGGGAAACCGTCTCCCCATGGAGAAGGCCAGCGCATAATATGCTCCGGTTCTGCTTTTTTCCATAGAGCAAAATCTTGAGGGCTTCTTTTTTCACTTTGTGCAGCAAGTTCTCGTGTGTTAGAAATCATATCTTCTAACTTTCTGCCGCTTAGTTTACCATATTCATGAGATTTATTAAAAATATTTACATCAAAATAAACAGAACCATTCACTTCGTATGCGAATCCTTTTTCTAAAATATCTTTGATAATTTCTATTTGCTCAATAATATGCCCTGTTGCTGTAGGCTCGATACTTGGTGGTAAAAAGTTGAATTTCTCTAAAATATTATGAAAATCAACCGTATAGCGCTGAACCACTTCCATTGGTTCTAGTTGTTCTAATCTTGCTTTTTTTGCAATCTTGTCTTCCCCGTCGTCAGCGTCATCTACCAAATGGCCTGCATCGGTAATGTTTCGAACATATCTTACTTTATAGCCCAAGAGCTTAAAATATCTAAAAATCATATCAAAAGACATGAATGTTCTGCAGTTTCCTAAGTGAACATTGCTGTACACGGTTGGGCCACAAACATACATACCAATATGCCCTTCGTTTATAGGTTTAAAAATTTCTTTTTTGCCGCTAAGAGAATTGTGTATTTTTAATGTCTGATTTTTAGTTGTTTGCATTCGTAAGTGTAATGGTATTAAAATTTAGTTTCTAATTTTACGAAGTTTAAAAATTCACTCCTAACAGCTTCTTCTTTAAACTTACCGCCATATTCAGCAGTAACCGTGCTACTTTCAATATCTCTAATTCCTCTAGAGTTTACGCATAAATGCTTTGCATCTATAATACATGCAACATCTTCCGTGCCTAGAGCTTTTTGTAATTCTCTAACAATTTGAATGTTTAGGCGCTCTTGCACTTGTGGGCGTTTGGCATAATAGTCTACAATACGATTCATTTTTGAAAGCCCAACAACGGAGCCATTAGAAATATAAGCAACATGAGCTCTTCCAACAATAGGAAGTAAATGATGCTCGCAAGTAGAGTAAACTGTAATGTTTTTTTCTACTAGCATTTCACCGTATTTGTACTTATTGTCGAAGGTAGAAGCTTTGGGTTTACGTTTCGGATTTAGTCCGCTAAATATCTCATTAACAAACATTTTAGCAACTCTTTGTGGCGTTCCTTTAAGGCTGTCGTCCTCTAGATCTAATCCAAGAGTTTGTAATATTTCTTTAACGTTCCCTTTAATTTTTTGTATTTTCTCTTCATCGTTTAATACAAAAGCATCTTCTCGCATTGGAGTGTCTTCAGAAGAGGCCAGATGGTTATCTCCGATGTCATCATATTCCTCATTCAATGTGCTGTCCATTTTCATCTAAATTCAACTTTTAAGAAGGGCAAAGATATACATAATATGCCACTTTATATTACTGTGGTGGTGTTACACAACATAAATTAGTGTTAAGAAAATACCTTGGTTATTTTTATAAATTCCAATTTCTTAGTATTATTTATGAGCCGTTTAGGAGCTATATTATATTTTCTTTTTATTGCTGGGGGGTTCTGTCTTAATGGACAAGTTTCTCCAGACTGCTCTAATGCGGTTCCTATATGTAGTAATACACCCGTAAATGGCGGTACTGTTGGGTATGGCTCAGATGATTTTAATGGAGCGAGTGAAAGTGGCTGTTTGAGGGAAACAATGTCTGGGGTTTTAGAAACTAATTCTGCTTGGTATAGATTTAGAACAGGTGCAAGTGGACAATTAGGTTTTAATATAGGTTTTGATGTTTCTGAAGATTGGGATTTTGCCTTATATAAAGCATCCGATTGTAATAATCTAGGAGAACCAGTTCGTTGTAATTTTTTCGATAATGCAGATGCTAACTCTTTTATGGGGGTAGGGGTGGATCCAGCTGGGGATGAAGATACTTTTTTATATGAAGATTGGTTACAAGTAGAAGCAGGAGAAGATTATTTTTTGCTACTTAATAATTTTAGCAATACAAACTCTGGTTTCTCTATTCAGTTTTCTGGAGATATTTTTGTAGCCAACCCATACGATGCTTTAGATTGTTCTATTATTAATAACTTATTGGGGCCTCCAGTGTCAGCATGCGATATAGATACTATTGTTTTAGACGCTACTATATTAGGAGCTGTTACGTATGAATGGTTTTTAGATATTGGTACAGGTTTTTCTAAAATACCAGCAGAAAGCGGGCCAACTTTGGCTGTTGCGGTTTCTGCTCTTTATAGAGTTGTTGTAATAATGCCCACGAATGAGAATATAATTAGTGAGGCTCAAGTAGCTTACTCTCCTTCTCCTATCACTTATACTTTGAAGGATGAAATAGTTTGTTCGGATGATTCTACATTTAATTTAACAAAAAAAGACACGGAGGCCTTGGGTGTACAAAGTCCCGATGATTTTATGGTTACTTACCATTTATCACAGACAGATGCTTTGAATGGTGTTATGGCTATTGCTAAAGACGAAAATACTTTTTTAGGTACGCATACCATTTATGTGCGAACAACATCGATAGAGAATTCTAATTGTTATGACGCATCTGAACAGTTTAATTTAGAGGTTATAGAAAAACCAACTTTAAATTTCTCTGATGAATTGTTTTTATGTGCGAATGAAATTTCAGGCACTATTGGAGAAATAGTACCAAACTCTAATTACACCTATTTATGGGATACAGGAGAAATCACTTCTAGTTTGGTAGTGACCCAAGAAGGGGAGTATACGCTTACTGCAACCCAAACAAGAAATGGAGTTAGTTGTTCTAATACCAAAACTATTACCGTGGTAATTTCAGAATTACCAGTAATTACGAATATTGATATTGATGATTTACAGAGTAATAATGTTGTTTCCGTAACTTTAGATTTAGAAGAGAATTACGAATATCAATTGGATGAAGGGAAGACTCAATTATCAAATATTTTTAAGAATGTATTACCAGGTGTGCATTTAGTAACTGTTATTGATCCAAAAGGTTGTGGTTCGGTTACAGAAGAAATTGTGGTGGTTGGTTTTGATAAATTTTTCACTCCAAATGGAGATAATCGTAATGATGTTTGGTTTGTAAGTGGAATGTCTGTTTTGCAGAATCCTCAAGTATATATCTATGATAGGTATGGAAAATTCATTAAACAACTAAATGCTAATTCCGTAGGTTGGGACGGTACTTATAATGATTCTCTCTTGCCAGCATCCGATTATTGGTTTAAATTGACTTATGAAGATGATAACGGACAGTCTAAAATAGCGAAATATATAAATAATCACTTTTCTCTAAAAAGATAGTTTTAAGCCGTTTTTCTATCAAAAATTATGCTGTTCATCGATTAACAGTATAATTTCTCCGTTGTATATAATAAACCTTCTTAGTGGCAGTTATAGTAGTAATCACTAGTGTAATGTTAGCCCCATATCTATGCGATCACTTTTTTATGTTGTTTGCTTTTTCTTGTTTTTTACAATAAGTAGCAAAGCTCAAAACTCGGCAGATTGTAGAACTGCTATTCCTGTATGTGCAGATGCGCCAATTTTTTCTGAAGCCGATGGTGGAGGGGATATTGATGATTTCGACCCAGATGTAATTCGGGAAACGGGTTGTCTTGAGAAAGGAAGTGTGTCTTCTGCCAATATTGAGCACAACACTTCTTGGTATGTTTTTAGAGCAGGTACTGGTGGTCAAGTTGGTTTCGATATTGAAGCAATGGCTGTAGGTGGCGGAATGACTACTACCGCAGAATGGGATTTTGCTGTATATGGTCCCGATGTAGATTGTGCAGATATTAGTGCAGGTGTCGCACAACCCATACGTTGTAATTATGAGGTAAACGATACGGAATTTACGGGCATAGGGGTGAATCCTGAAAACGGGCAAGTAGGAGCCCCTTTTTTAACTGGTAGTCAAAACACCTATGACGAGTGGCTAGATGTTCAGCCAGGAGAAATTTACTATATTTTAATAAACAATTTCAATACAAATTTTGATGGAGATCCAGAACCTTATTCTTTAACGTTTACAGGGAGTTCTGTAGATGCAGATCAGAATACAGCTTTGGATTGTACTCTAAGAGATGAGTTTTTAGGACTAGATATAGTTGCTTGTGATGGCGACCCAGATATTATTTTAAGTGCTCTTAATTCTCCTGCGGGAGCAGATATAGCTTCTGTAGAGTGGACTGTAGATTATGATGAAGATGGGAGTGATGATGCTACTTTAACTGGTACAGGGCCATTCGGGGCAGAATTAGTGGTTCCTAGTGGTAGTTCTGGCAGGTATTTTGCGGTAATAACCACTATTTCTGGTACTCCACTAACGGTGGAGCACCCTGGAGGGATACTCATTACTTTTTATGGTGACCCTGTTTTGGATAGGGTAGAAATATTGGATACTAATTTATCTATTGATCCAGATAAGAATAACGTAGAATTTTTTGTAGTAGGGAATAGCAGCTATGAATTTGCAATTAATGGCGGAGAATTTCAAGATGATTCTATATTTACAGATGTGCCACCAGGGTTAAATACGGTAATAATAAATGATAAAAATGGCTGCGGAATTACTGAGCCAATAGAGTTTTTAGTAGTCGCTTACCCTAAATTTTTTACACCGAATAATGATGGTTTCTATGATACTTGGAATATATTAGGAATTGAAACATTGATAAATCCTACAGTGTATATATTTGACCGCTACGGAAAATTATTAAAACAGCTAGATAATAATACTATTGGTTGGGATGGTACTTTTAATGGTAGGTCAATGCCTTCTTCGGATTATTGGTTCCGTTTTGAGTATGATGAAGACGTATCTAATATTATAGTGGCAAAAATACGAAAGACACATTTTACATTAAAAAGATAAAAAAATAGCCTTTGAATAAAGGTGATTTTTTTATCTTTTTTTTAAAACTTCTTTAGAAGTTAATAGTGTAGCTTAAAGTCCCATTGGTATTTATTCTATTTACCATTGCAGGAGTTGTAATCCCGGTGCTAAATAGACGCTCACTAGTATCTTGTTCCGTTCGGTTTAAAGCAAAATCTAATCTGCTTCCACCAAAATTATAACCAATTCCTGTGGAGTATCCAGTTAATTCCCCAGCTAAATTACTATCAGCGTAAGGGCTTTGCTGGTAACGATAACCTGCTCTTAAACTTACTTGAGATATGCGGTACTCTCCACCAACTTTAAAAGTAGAAACCGCATTTAAGTTATTGCGAATATTGTTGTTTTCAATAGCAAAATTGCTATCCGTTGTAGGTCTTAATTCTGCTTGCGACATATCTTGATATATGTAATCAAAACTTAGTAAACCATCTTTGCCAAAAATAAGGGCTAAGCTTCCTGTTAGTTTGCTCGGCGTTTTTATGGTGTAGGTATCAAATAAATTAACAACATTAAAGTTTATGTAGTTAATATCTTCATCTGCTAAGTCAGAATCTATACGTTGCGAAAATTCATCTGTTAAGCGGTACCATGTAGGGGATTGGTAGCTACCACCAATACGTACATTTTTATTTAATTTGGCAATTGCTCCAAGGTTTAAGGATATTCCACTTCCTTCCGTACGTAAGAAACTATCGAAAGTAGTTTGTTTTATTCGAGATGTGGTATTGTATCCAGTTTCGGTAAATTCTTTATACTCTTCATATAATACATTGTGAAAGTTTATAGAAGCTCCAAAGTAGAGATTGTCTTGGTACTGCGATGCTATATTTAAAATTAATTTACTATTGAAACCCGAAGTGTTTTTAAGTAATTCTTGATTTACAGTGGTATAGTCTGCAGTTCTTGTGTACTGCGTATTTTCATCAACTTCATTGATAGGGTCAATAATTCCTCCGTAATACCCTAAGAAAGCTTGTTGGCTAGCAAATCCTTGTTTAGAGCCAATATCTAAGTAGGCATTTTCTAAGTATTCCCCTTGTTGTCTGCTTATAGAGCCAAGAGATGTACCTTGCGCAAAATCTAAAAAATAATTATCAATTCCTTGTGGACTATTTCCCGAGGTAATTACTTTGTTTTCAAAATTACGAGCAACATCATAGTTGATGGCTAGAGCTACCTTTTTCCAATTAGAATTCCCAGAGCTTTTAAGGATAAAAACACCACCAGCTTGGTTTATGTCTATATAATATTCTTTCGTTTTGTTTCTGGTGTTGGAGTATAAAGAAGAATTATCTTTTTTGTAAGATGTTCCAGAAATGGTAATTAAACTGTTGTTGAAGACTGCAGACCCTGCGGGATTTACATTTAAAGCGGATAAGTCTCCTCCTAGGGCACCAAAAGCACCACTCATGGATTGAAAACGGGCTGTTCCTTGGGGGTTTTCTAAACTGTAACGGAGTACATCGGTGCTGTTTTGAGCATTAATAGTAATGCATGCCAATAGCGTTATGAAAGTTAGTATGTTTTTCATTTTTTTTTGTCTTTTAAATAGTAAAATAATAGGACTCTTTTTATTGTCTACGACTACTGCTTCTGCTGCTAGAAGAAGAAGATCGACTAGGGCTACTGCTACTACGAGAGCTACTTCCAGAACTATAATTACTGCTTCTACTAGAGGAGCTGCTTCTTGTAGAGCTAGAACTTCTGCTAGGGCTGCTACTTCTTCCTGAGCTATAAGTGCTTCTACGCGGAGAAGAACTTCTGTAAGATTGATTCGTTCTGGAACTATTTGTTCTGGTGCCAGAATTACGGTATGTAGATGTTCTTGGGGCTGTTTGTGTACTTCTAGAAGTAGAGCTTCCGCTTCTAGAAGTACTTGTTCTTGGAGTGCTACTTCTGTATGTTTGGCTTGTTCTAGAGGAGCTATTATATCTAGGAGTTGCTCTTGTACTTCTACTTGTCCTGTAGCTTCTATTTTGGTCTACTCCAACCGATCTTCCTGTGGTAGTATTACTTCGATATAATCTAGAGCTACGAGAAGTAGCACTGTTTCTGTTTGTAGAAGAGCGTGTAGAGCTTCTGTATCTTGGAGAAGTACCTCTTGTATTTACATTAGATCTTCCTCTTAATGCTACGCTAGAATTACTGTTAGTAGAGCTATTTCTGTTGTAATAGCCTCTTCTTGTATTGTTATAAGCGTAGGTTCTGCTATTGTATCTTGTATGGTATGGGTATCTATTGTATCCGTTATAACCATACCCAGACCCATAATAGTAAGAATTCCAAGGGTTATAGCGACTTCTGTATCCGTAGCCACCCCATCCCCAAGGGTTGTTGTATCTGTAAGACCAAGGACTGTAGTAGCCCCATCCATAATCGTAATAAGCATACCCCATTCCATAACCATAGTTACCCCAACCATAATCAATCCAATTAGAGTTATTCCATCCATTAGTATGGTACGTAATGCTTATATTAGATGTATTATCTCCCCAATTACCATATCCCTCATAATCATTATCTGTAGTGTAATAATCGGTTAATTGACTATCTTGTATACTGTCGTTTTCTACCTGACTAGTATAAGAATCTACGTCTGTAAAAATTTCACTATCGAGTATTTCATCATATTGATCTGCTTTTTGACCAAAATAATCAGTATAAGTGTCATTTTCTTTCTGTTTTTTTATAGGTCTTTTTTGTCCTTGTTCAGCAACGGCAACTGGCGTGTTTCCTTCGGAATAAATACCGTCATTGTCATAGTAGGACGCCGTTTGATAGGATCCACAAGAAATTGCAAAAATGCCTAAAAGTGCTAACGAAAACGCTGCACTTAATCGAGAAAGGGGTAGAGAATGTATCATCGTTGTAAAATTAATTGTTGAACATAGTAAAAATAATTAGTTTTACCGAATTATTTCGATAACATAAACACAAGTTTTGTGCCAAACTACATATAATGAGTAAAAAATTAACGAAGAGAAGCGAGGATTATTCTAAATGGTATAATGAGCTTGTAGTAAAAGCGGATTTAGCTGAAAATTCTGGAGTTCGCGGTTGTATGGTGATTAAGCCTTACGGCTACGCTATATGGGAAAAAATGCAAGCAGCATTAGATAAAATGTTTAAGGAAACGGGTCATGAGAATGCTTATTTTCCGCTTTTTATACCTAAATCTTACTTGAGTAAAGAAGCTAGCCATGTAGAGGGCTTTGCTAAGGAGTGTGCTGTTGTTACGCATTATAGATTAAAAAATGCAGAAGATGGTTCTGGAATAA
Organism: Maribacter sp.; assembly: GCF_016744255.1. GTDB lineage: Bacteria > Bacteroidota > Bacteroidia > Flavobacteriales > Flavobacteriaceae > Maribacter_B. The sequence goes on along the minus strand of NZ_JADGES010000003.1, from coordinate 2,049 downwards.
TAGTAGACCCAGATGCGAAATTAGAGGAAGAACTAATTGTAAGGCCAACATCGGAAACTATTATTTGGGATACGTATCGTAGATGGGTACAGTCTTACCGAGATTTACCATTACTTATCAATCAATGGGCAAATGTAGTGCGTTGGGAAATGCGTACGCGTCTTTTTCTTAGAACAGCGGAATTCTTATGGCAAGAGGGGCATACGGCTCATGCTACCGAAAAAGAAGCTATTGAAGAAGCAGAACAGATGATGCATGTGTATGCAGATTTTGCAGAAAACCATATGGCAATGCCTGTGATAAAAGGGGTAAAAACCGAAAGCGAACGTTTTGCTGGGGCTATCGAAACGTATTGTATAGAGGCTTTAATGCAAGATGGTAAAGCTTTACAGGCAGGAACATCGCATTTCTTAGGGCAAAATTTCGCAAAAGCTTTCGATGTTAAGTTTGCCAATAAAGAAGGCAAGAAAGAATATGTATGGGCTACTTCTTGGGGTGTTTCTACACGTTTAATGGGGGCATTGGTAATGACTCATAGTGATGATAATGGGTTGGTTTTACCTCCAAAATTAGCGCCAATACAAGTTGTTATTGTTCCTATTTATAAAGGGTTGGAACAACTAGATGCTATTTCGGAGAAAGTGAACCCATTAGTAAAAGAATTACGAGCTAAAGGAATATCTGTAAAGTACGATAATAGAGATACCTACAAGCCAGGATTTAAGTTTAATGAGTACGAGTTAAAAGGTGTTCCTGTTCGTTTGGCGATAGGACCTCGCGATTTGGAAAATGAAACTTATGAAGTAGCAAGGAGAGATACTTTTGAAAAAGAAACGGTTGCAGCAGCAGATGTAATCGCTAAAATTGAGTTTTTAATGGAGGATATTCAGAATAATATTCACCAAAAAGCATTAGATCATAGAAAAGAACATATTACGGAAGTAGATACTTATGAAGAGTTTAAAGAGGTTCTAAATGGTAAAGGAGGTTTTGTTTCTGTGCACTGGGATGGGTCTATTGAGACAGAGGATAAGATAAAAGAAGAGACAAAAGCAACCATAAGATGTATTCCAATCGATGCAAAAGAAGAAAATGGTGTAGATATTATCTCTGGAAAACCCTCTAAAAGAAGGGTCTTATTTGCAAAAGCATATTAATTTGAAAAAAAATAAGTACAGGTGTTGCGATAGTGAAAAATAATTGTATTTTTGCATCCGCATTTACACAATGTATGGTCCGTTCGTCTAGGGGTTAGGACGCCAGGTTTTCATCCTGGTAACAGGGGTTCGATTCCCCTACGGACTACAATTGAGTTCTGAAATATTGAATTTTTAAATGTCTTAACGGTCCGTTCGTCTAGGGGTTAGGACGCCAGGTTTTCATCCTGGTAACAGGGGTTCGATTCCCCTACGGACTACAAATTTGGGATAGTATCCCTAACAACAACATAATAATAAAGATAAGATGGCAAATCACAAGTCAGCATTAAAGAGGATTAGAAGAAACGAAGCGGTACGTTTACGTAACAGGTACCAGCATAAAACAATGCGTAATGCATTGCGTAAGTTGCGTTCTGAAGAAAGTAAGAAAGATGCAGAAGCATTTTTTCCTACGGTTGTTAGTATGATTGATCGTTTAGCTAAACGTAATATTATTCATTCTAATAAAGCGGCAAACTTAAAAAGTAAATTAGCGAAGCAAGTAGCTGCGTTATAGTATTACTTTTTTATTACAATATTAAAAAGCGTTCAACTGAAGAGTTGAACGCTTTTTGTGTTTTTATAATTCTTGAGACCTTATCCGGGTCAAGTATAATTTTAGGGGACTAGTAAGATTTATGCATAAATTATGGATAGTCTGTAGAGGAAAAATGTAATGTCTCTGACTCCTCTAAACTGTGCTCTGAACTCTTTTATTTTGGCATTGAAAGATTCCGCTGAAGCATTGGTGCTTCTGTTATTAAAATAGTTCAATATTGTTTTATAATGCATTTGTATAGATCTTGAGATTGTATTGAACGACTTGAATTCTGTTTTTTCAACCTTTTCA
>NZ_JADGES010000044.1 GCF_016744255.1 Maribacter sp. | reverse complement strand
TTGATTTGATGCTAAAAGGGAATCAATAGTGATTTCTAATGTTTTTTTTGCATTGTCATTAGACCAGAATCTAACCTCTAGTGCTTTACAATAAATTAATCCCTGTTTCCCTAAAATCATCTAAAAGAGGGTCATTTGGGTCTAACTCAGTAATCATCGTAGAAACATCACTAAGTTCACATGTTTTGTAACGGTTTTGTGAGTTTAATTTCTCTGAAATAGTAAGCAATACGGTATTTTTAGAAGCCTGCACAACAGTCATCTTCACCTGAACACTTTCCCAATCAAACTCCGTCAGCCCATATGTTGCATCTACATATCCGGTGCCTATAAATCCATAATCTACTTTTATCTTTGAAATGTTATGAATTGCATGGCCACCTGATGCTATTTGCGACTCTTTTGCCATAGTTCCTCCAATCAAAATAACTTCCAATTTCGGTTTTTTGCATAATTCCATAGCAATGGGAAGACTTAGTGTAAAACAGGTTAAGCTCATTTTCGCAGGTATAATCCTTGCAAGTTCAAGACATGTTGTACCACCATGTATCAGGATTACATGACCATTTCTCAATAGTTTCACCGCTTTTTCTGCTATAGCTGTTTTTTTTGCAATAGCATAAACCTTGTCATGCTGAGAAGTATTGTTAACGTATCCTAAAGAAATAGCCCCGCCATGTACCTTTTTTAATTTTTTCTCTGAATCCAATTGAATTACGTCTCTTCTAACAGTATCAACAGATACATTAAGAACTTCCGAGATATCCGTTAATAATATCCTATTATGTAGAGCTACCTCATTAAGGATTAATTGATGTCTTTCTTCTTTAAGCATTGAATTACGAATATTTTCTAATATCTAATCAAATATAGCATGAATTTGCAATATTACACAAGATACGAATAACATCTTGCTGTTTTTTGCAAAAAAAAACCGCATAAACCGACATAGTTTAAAAATTTTATTAATTTTACAATGATAAGCAATTCTTCCATCTCATGGAAGTCTTTGAAAATCAAACTAATAACTTAACTCAAAACTATATGAAAAAAAGACGTTTTATTAAAAAAAACAAAGTAGCAAGACTGATACTCTTTATGCTCTTAACCTCTACCACTTTGGCCTTTGGACAAACACAAGAGTATAATTTTGCAGGAAATGTTACCAGTGGAGGTCAAGATTTTCCTGTCCCTGGCACTTCCATATTTCTAGACAACACTACCTATGGTGGAGTTTCTGATTTTGATGGAAACTACTCTTTTAAGGCTAATTTAGAGCCAGGAGAGCATACCTTAATAGCAAGCTACATAGGCTATTCTACCAAAAGAATTAAAATAACCTTAGCTTCTTCTAATGAACTAAATACGGATATTGCTCTTACCGAAGATTTATTAAGCTTGGATGAGATTGTGGTTACTGGTAATATCGTAGGTGTTAACAAAAGAACACTTGGAAACTCAATATCCTCAGTAAAGTCTGAAGATCTAGTGAACAATGGGGCTACTGCGGTAGATCAAGCCATTTCAGGTAAAACAACAGGAGCTTTAGTTCAGCAAAATTCTGGAGATCCTGCGGGAGGCATCAGTATAAGACTTAGAGGGCCAAGTACTGTTTTAGGAAGCTCGGACCCACTATATATCTTAGATGGTATTATCATAAGTAACTCTAGTAATCAACTAGTAGACCTTGGTGGTAATGCACAAAACCGTCTATCAGATTTAAATCCAAATGATGTAGAGCGCATTGAAATTATTAAAGGTGCAGCCGCAGCCGCTATTTATGGCTCTAGAGCAAGTAATGGTGTGGTTCAGATATTCACTAAAAAAGGAAAGTCTGGCGCTCCTCGTTTTAGTTTTTCAACAAATGTAAAAATTAATGAACTACGAAAGAAAATTGACTATAATACAGCTCCCTTAGCATGGGAAGATCCATTTGATAGAACAAACCTTAATACAGTACCTGTAAAGAGGTATGATTTACAGGATGGCTTCTTTGGATCAGGATTTGGAGTTGAAAACTATTTTTCAATGAACGGAGGTAGTGACAAGACGTCTTATTTTCTATCTACTTCACATCTTAATAATGAAGGTATTATAAAAAATACCGACTACCAACGAATTGGGTTCAAGTTAAATCTTACACAAAAGGCGTTCGAATGGTTAACAATAAACGCTGGTCTAAACTACGTTAGGAGCCAAAGTAACGACATACCTAATGGTGGAATTAATTCGGCCTACGGAGCTATTACAGGATTTGTTTTTAGTGACAACTCTGTTAACCCTTATCCAAACGAATCAGGAATATACCCTGTTACTTCCTTATTGGTTCCGCGAACGAACCCTTTGGAAGCTGTTAATAGGTTCGATTTTGGACAAAAAGTAAATCGTTTTATTACTAGTGTTGCTTTAGATGCTAAAATAAACGATAAGCTATCTGCAAGTTATACTTTGGGGTTAGATTATTTTAACCAATCTGCAAACGGATTTATTCCAATAAATAATACTTCACCCAATGCAAATGGTTTTGCTAGAAAGTCTGATTTAAATAATTTTCAATATAACAGCGACCTGAATTTTTCTTATAAGTTAGATTTGAATGAGTCAATTTCTTCAAACACCACAGTTGGGGGATCATGGCAATATGAAGAATTTGATCGTTTAGGCATAAGTGCAGACGGTTTATCACCAATTGTAGAAATTGCCGAAAGTGGTAGTATTTTAACTCAGGGAGAAGCTAGATCTCAAATATCATATTGGGGTTCATTTTTACAGCAGTCATTCAGTTTTAAAAATAAACTTTATATAAATGGAGCGATACGGGTAGATGGCGCTTCTACTTTTGGTGAAGATCAGCGTAATCAATTATATGCAAAAGCAAGTGTATCTTATGTTGCTTCTGAGGAAGAATTTTGGCAGAATACATTCGGAGACACCTTTAGCACTTTTAAATTACGTGGCTCTTGGGGTCAGGCAGGGAATCTTACTGCTCTTTCTGCTTTTCAACGTTTCACATTATATGATCCATCTGCAATAAATGGTTCCCCTGGCCTTATTCCAAATACACAACAGGGTGATTTAGACATAGCACCGGAGCGACAAGAAGAAATTGAATTTGGTTTCGATGCTGGTTTTCTTAACAATCGTTTAGGAGTTGAGCTTACATATTACAAGCAAGATGTTAGTGATCTTCTTCTTCCTAGAGAACTTTCTCCTTCTACAGGGTTCGCTTCGAGAATTGAAAACGTAGGCAATTTAGAAAACAAAGGGATTGAACTCTTACTGAAAGGATCCCCTATAAAGTCGAATGATTTTTCTTGGAATGTTACTGCAACATATTCAAAAAACAAAAATGTTGTGACAAAAGTAGCAGGAGGTGGTCAATTTGCCTTGGCAGGGAGTTTTGCTACAAATTACGTTATAGAAGGAGAGCCATTAGGAGTGTTCTTTCGCCAATTCTATGCTAGAGATTCTGACGGAAGTATTTCACTTGACGACAATGGATATCCATTTAGAGGAACTACTGAAGATGGCCTATCATCTAAAGTTATTGGAGACCCAAACCCAGAATGGTTCGGATCATTAATCAATGAATTTAGTTATAAAAACCTTAATTTAAGAATTCAAATCGATGCCGTTCAAGGTTATGATATATTCAATTGGAATCGTCGTCTATTAGACAATGTAATTTTTGGTGGCGGCTCAAATGTTGGTCAAGAATTATCAGGCAATAGACCTAAAGGTTATGGTGGCGCCCAAGCCGGAATATTCGAAGAATATGTTGAAGATGGTTCTTTCTTCAAATTAAGAGAATTATCCCTTAGCTACAATATAAAAGAGCCTTTCAAAGCTGTAGATAATATAAAAATAAGCCTAGTAGGTAGAAACTTAATTTCATGGGATGATTATAGTGGTTGGGATCCTGAAATAAATACAGCTGGACAAAGTAACGGTGTCAGAGGTTTTGATTTTGCAGGAGTACCAATCCCTAAAACATACCAATTAGGCCTAAATATCAATTTCTAAAAGTCTTACAATGAAAAAATACATGATAAATAAAATCTTATTCGCCTTTATTTTTATTTGGGCCTTAAATTCTTGTGATACCGATTTTGAAAATCCAAATTCCGCTACTGCAGATGAAACATTCTCTTCTAGAGAAGGAATTTTAGCAGCAGCTGTAGGTATGCAACAACTGTACTCTACATCAGGAATACGCTGGATGGTCGAAACTCCAGCAATAACAACCAGAGAAGGAGGAATTACCACTACTTTTCAAAACATGATTGAATTAGAAGACGGAGGCTCTGCCTTACCTAATTTCAATGGTAATATCCAAAAACTTTGGTCCACTATGTTACGGGTGATTAAGGTCTCTGAGGATATAGAGGTAAATGCCACAAACATTAACCTTGAAGCAGGGTCTCAAAGCGGATTAATAGCACACGCAAAACTGTTCAAGGCTTTAGCTATAGGATGCCTTGCGCAAAACTATGAGCAAGTCATTGTCCAAACTAATAACGATAATATGGCCGATTTTGTGACGCGTGAAGTTGCATTTGAGACTGTTATAACATTATTAAATGAAGCGAAGGCAGCTATTACGGCCGATCCCATATCAGCCGAATTTACAAATTCTGTAACTCTTGGGAATATTAATATACCTAATACAATAAACGCATTATTAGCGAGGTATAACTTATTTAATGGTAACTACACTGCTGCTATATCAGCTGCTAATGATGTGGATTTATCATCAACATCAGCTTTTGTTTATGATTCTCAAAACTTGAATCCAATCTGGAGTAGAGTATTTTTAAATGGAGCTCCTAGTTTTAAGCCAAGAGATAACTTTGGACTTCCTGTAGAATTCATTTTCGACCCAGCAGATGGCAGACTTTCTTTCTACTTAGTACCATTAGATGAAACAAATCAAAATGGTCTTCCTATTGAAGATTTAGCTGGTTTTTTCAATGTAAATACGGGTAGTATTCCCCTGTACATACCTGATGAGATGAATCTAATTATTGCTGAGGCAAACCTAAGAAAAAGTTCCCCTGATGTTGTAGCTGCAATAGCTGCTATTAACGAAGTGCTTACCGATACAGATGACCCTTTTCTAATTAATGCAAATTTAGCACCATATGCTGGCGATAGCACTGTAGATGCTCTATTAGATGAAGTATATAAAAACCGTAGAGCTGAGCTTTTCCTAACAGGTCTTAGCCTTGAGGACAGCAGACGATTCAATAGACCTACACCTAGCGGTACATCTATGAACTTCGGAGAAGAAAGGAATAGAAATTTTTACCCTTACCCTGACACCGAAAGAAATAGTAATCCGAACACACCAAATGACCCAAATATATAATAAAGGTTTTTTTGAATTAGTTTAGCAGATAAAGGTCTACAATTTGTTATAAATTGTAGACCTTTTATTTTATAGTTACTCGACTAAATAAACTTATGAATAATGAGATATTGAACAAACTTTAAAAAGATAAGTGATATTTTTTAACAACACCAGACTACTTTAAAATACTAAGGTCTATTACGCCAATGGAAAAATGAAACCAGAATAAATTAACCACATAATTAATAATAGAAGTTTAAAAAATTTCCTTGCCTTTTAAAAATTAAAACACATTTCTTTCTACCTAATTTTAAAAAAAACTTTTTTTTAAACACAAATCAAACTAATAAGTCTTGTTATTCTTTATAAAATCATTTTTTGTACTATTCAGAAAAGGAATTAAAAAGAAACTATAAGTGTGCTTTACTTGCCCATTAATTAAATATTTTTCTTGAGGTTTTGAGTACCAACTATCATCTCCTGCAACACCTCGTTGGTCTAAATCTATATTTAACTGAATTAAATCTTTTTCTTTAATATGGATTGTATGCTTACTTGAGTTCACTTCTGGAATACCATCTATTTGGTATTCTTTATCTACATCATTATTTGCATCATAAGCTAAATTAGAAGTCGTATCAAAATCCTCATTTGGCATATGTAAGGCACTAATTCCAAAACCTTTTTTCTTATCCTTTGTAACAATTAAAAGCCCATTGTTCTGATCATTAGAAAGTGCCGCCCATCTCACATCTGTTTTATATCCATTCTCTTGAGGGCGGATGTAAGGAACATATTGATCCTTTACTTTTGATTCATAGACATCTATAAAGGCTGAAGCCTTTCTGTCTTTATAATTTTCCCATGGACCACGCCCAAAATAAGTTAAATTATCATATTGTTTTGGCATTTGCATGCGCATCCCAATACGGGGAATATCTGCCTTATATGTTGTTTCATTTAAAACATTGGATATACCAATAACTCCATTACCATAAATATTATAAATAGAACTGAAAGTTGTTTCTACTCCAGGTAACTCATACGTTATTTGCAATTTAATCTGTCCTTTGTCTATTTTGTTATACTCAAAATTTGAAACTTTTGAATATAAAGAAGCTTTTTTCCATTCTATATTTTTAAGGTGCATTTTACTTCCAAAATCATTATCTGTTACAGCCCGCCAAAAATTAGGCTTAGGACCTCTACCATCTTTTAGCAATTGATTCCCCATAAATACATACGAAATTAGACGACCTTGTTTTTTATCAAAAACCATGGCAACCCCTTCATTATAAATGGTAAGGATGTTTTCTTCATTTTTAACTTTTAAATCTGATTTTACGCCTATTTCTAGAGGAACTCTTTTAAATTTTTCAGACAAAGGAATTTGTTCATGTGCTACTTCAAATCCTTTTGGTAAAAGCCCCCATTTTTCTTTTGTAAATGCTGATATTTCAACAAAATACTCTGTATTTTCTTTATAAGTAACACCGTCAAGATCTATTCTAATAAGCTTCCCTGTATGGGTTTCTACTGAAATATCTTTAATCTCTATGGTTTTTAGTATTTCTCCATCGGCCTTTATTTTTGCAGTAAAATTAAACTGATCTAGATTAGTGAAATCATATAAATTCTCTATTAAAACACGTAGTTCCTTATACTTATTTATTCCCTTGTCTTTAAAATTGATGTACTCGTGTGCTTTTTTTACCTCATAAAGAGCTGGTTGCGGCGTTCGATCCGGAAATACTATACCATTATTTAAAAAAGAATTATCAGTTGGCATATTTTCTCCATAATCCCCTCCATAAGCATAATATCGTTCTCCTTTTTCATTAGTTTTCCATATAGATTGGTCTACCCAGTCCCAAATAAAACCTCCTTGTAAATTGTCATATTGCTCTATAATATCCCAATAATCCTGAAAATTCCCTGTACTATTCCCCATAGCATGTGCATATTCACTAGGTATATATGGTCTGTCTGTTTTTGATTCTCCGATAGCTCTAAAAGTTCCTGGTGATGGGTATTGCGGAGCAAGTATATCCGTATTCCTATCCATATCATAGATACTACCATCATAATCCTTGTATGGTCGCTCGTATTGTACAGGACGCTTACTTTTATCATTTGCCTTTATAGCATCATAGCCTTTAAAAAAGTTTACACCATTCCCTGCCTCATTCCCCATAGACCAGATGATTATCGAAGGATAGTTTTTATGGCGTTCTACCATATCTACCATTCTTGCCAAATGAGCTTTTTCCCATTCTTGCTTTTTTGCCAATGAGTATTTGCCATAGTACATTCCGTGCGATTCTATATTCGCTTCATCAACTACATAAATACCATATTCATTACACAACTCATAAAACCTATCTGCCCTAGGATAATGACTTAATCTTACGGCATTAATATTATTTTCTTTCCATAATCTTATATCTTTTAACATTAATTCTTCACTCATTACATGCCCTGTTTCTGGGTCTGCTTCTTGTGTATTTACTCCTTTTAATGTAATACGTTCCCCGTTTACTAAAAGGAGTCCGTTTTTAATCTCAACAGATCTAAAGCCTATTTTTTTTGAAATAGATTCTAAAATTTTTCCTTTATTATTTTTTAAACTTAAGTGTAACCTGTATAAATTAGGGTGCTCTGCACTCCATTGTTTTACATTCTTAATTGTTGTATTAAAATCAAGAGAGTTACTTTCTGCATTTTCTATTTCGAACTTTTTAGAGCCAGAAGTTACTAGTATATTACCGTCATTATAAATCTCATAAGATAGTTGAGCCTTCTTCTTTTTCTTATGATGATTTTTAATATCAACCGAAATATTTAATAATCCATTTTCATAAGCATTATCTAAAACAGATACGACCTCAAAGTCTTGAATTCTAGTTTTTGGTTGGGCATACAGATAAACGCTTCGTTCAATACCGCTAATTCTCCAAAAATCTTGACACTCCAAATAAGAACCGTCTGTCCATCTATAAACCTGTAATGCTATTACATTTTTACCCGTTTTTAAATACGGTGTAATATTAAATTCCGCTGGAAGTTTACTTCCTTGTGAGTAGCCTACATACTTACCATTTAACCAAACAAAACCACCAGATTTCATTGCTCCGATGTGAAGAAAAATCTCTTTATCTACCACCCATGAGTTACCTATATTAAATTCTCTACGATAAGAACCTACAGGATTATAATCATGAGGTACTTGCCCTGGTTTTTTTGGGTACACTCGATCCACAAACTCAATTTCCTCAGAAACAGGTGCTTTATAATCTGCAAACTCATATTGATGGTTTACATAAATGGGAATACCGTAACCTTCTACTTCCCAATTGGAAGGAACTTTTATAGTATCCCAACCATCCACATTTGCATCTAATTTGTAAAAATATAAAGGTCTTTCATCTGGTTTTCTTACCCACTTAAATTTCCACAAGCCATCTAGCAAAAGATGGCTATCCGCTTTGACAATATTTCCTTTTAAGACATTTTTTTCATTGGTAAAAGAATAAAATCCAGAGTGGGCTTCTTCCTTATTTTCGGAAATCATCTGGGGGTTTTCTATATAATTGTATATATCTCCCGAATATTCTTGCGCATTCAGTGATAGAATTGTCACATAAAAAATTACACTTGTGAAAATTGATTTTTTCATATACACTTATGAGATTATACTTATTTTTAACTATAAGTAAATAATGATTATTATTTTTAGCAACGACTAACTTCTTCCTTTTCTATTTTTTATAACCAATAAAGTATGTCTACATCTTTAATGCTCTCTTAACATTCAGACCAGTTCTACAAGCAAGTGTTATATCAAAACTACCGTTCCTAATTTCTTTTAAAAAACAGCCATAATTAGGAGATACTTTAATATCTGAACCTAAAAACATATAAGATAACTAGATATTTTACCTTTCCACATTAAAATATGACATTACAACTAATCCTTAAGAAGCCCTTAAACGGCACTCCCTAAGGATTTAACTTTAACTTACAGATTAATGCTTTTTCTTTATTTTACGACTATACTTAATAGGAATCTTTCATCCAGTTATAAGGCTGTCGTTTTACCCAATTTCCCCTAGTGAAATCTGGAAAATCTTGAGGTTCCCCATTATTTTCTATGGATGCTTCCGAAAGCGGAGTTATAGAGCTCCAAGCAGCTGCATCATAAACATCTAATGGTGGCGCAATATTATCTTTAGCTGATTCTACAAAAGCATTTAGTACAAAAAAGTCCATACCACCATGACCTGCGCCTGTTGCCAACTCACCATACTTTTGCCATAATGGATGATCATATTTCTTTAACCATTCGTCCGATTCATCCCATTGATGCGGCTTTGACTTACCTTCAATGTATATTCGATTCCCATCTACTTCCCATAAACCATTTGCTCCTTGCACCCTAAACCCCAATGAGTAAGGTCTTGGTAAATTACAGTCATGGGTAACAATAATAGTTTCTCCATTAGAAGTTTCAATAGTAGAAGTTATAACATCCCCTTGTTTAAATTTTAATTTAGCATTGGGGTGATCTTTTCCGCCTTGTTCAACAATATAATTATTTAGCCCTATGCCTTTGGTCGCATGTGACGTTAAGGACATAAAACGGTTCCCCCTATTGATATCACACATGGTCGCAATGGGACCTACACCATGGGTTGGGTAAACATCGGCATTTCTTAAAAGAGAATGTTGCGTACGCCACTTAGCTTCAGAATAGCCTTTATCACCAAACTCTACACCTCCTCCATAAGGTTGCTTGCCATTATTGAATTTTACTACTCGCAAATCGTGTTGATAACCACATCTAAAATGCACCAATTCGCCAAAAACATTTTGTTTAACCATATTTAAAACAGCTAAAACATCTCTACGATAATTTACATTCTCTAAAATCATTAAATGCGATCCAGTTTCTTCATGGGTATTGACCAAATCCCAGCATTCTTCCATCGTATTCGCTGCGGAAACTTCCAATCCTGTATATTTTCCTGCTTTCATAGAATCAACAGCCATTTTTGTATGCCACAACCAAGGTGTTGATATAATAACGGCATCGACATCTTTTAACTCTAAAAGGTTTCTATAATCAGAATCAGAATTACCAAAAACCTTAGGCTTAGTTAATTCATAATCCAACATCATTTTTAACCCAATATTTATACGTTCTGGGTCTACATCGCATATTGCAGTAACTTCTACATCCTCTCTATTAATGGCATTATTTAAATGCATAATACCTCTCTGACCAATACCTATAAAAGCCAGTTTTAGTTTTTTATTAGAAGTACCCTTCATAGACCCAAAAGATAGATTAGGAAGAATAGATAGACTTGCTCCCGCTAGAGCTGTTTGTTTGACAAAATTTCTTCTTGAACTCATATTAATTTTATTTATTCCTCAATTCTTTTTTCTTATCAGGAAATACTAAACTAAAGATATACCCGAAAACAAAACAGGAAGCTACACCGAAAAACGAGTACATTAAAAAGTTAATTTCCGTAAACACACTTATATACCAAATTAAAACAGCACTAACCATTAACCCTAGCAATGTACCTGTGGCATTAGCTTTCTTTGTAAGCATTCCCAAAAGGAACATACCTCCTAGGCCTCCTGTAAAAAGACCTAAAAAACGATAAAACTGATCCCAAAGTGATTTAATATTAGAACTTGCCATCCAAAGAGCTAGCAATACACCAAGCACTCCCGTTACAATAGTTACCAGCCTTGCTATTCGCAATAATTTTAAATCCCTTAAATCTGGATTAAAATGTAAATGAAAATCATTACAGTATGCTGTTGATACAGAATTTAAACTACTACTAATACTCGACATAGCTGCAGAAAAAATACCAGCTACCAAAAGACCAGAAACTCCTTTAGGCAACTCTTGTACAATGTACCATGGAAAAATAGAATCGTTATTAGAAATAGTAGGAGGAAGTTTATTAGGCATTTCGGTATAGAACATAAATAAAAGTGTTCCTATACCAAAAAAGATAATAGTTGCTGGCAAGGTAAGTACAGCATTGGTATATAGCGTTTTCTGAGAATCTTTAACGTTTGAACTCGTTAAAAAACGCTGCACAATTGTTTGATCTGTACCCTGAGTAACCATGGCAGAGGCAAGACCCCCGATAAAGACTACCCAAAAAGTAGAATCTGTAAAATTAAGTTCTAAATTGATTATATTAAATTTATCTCTATCCGAAGCATAGGTTATCATATCTCCAAAAGAAGTTTCTGTATGCATCATAATCCACACAACTGCTAAAATACTTCCGCCAAGAAGCACAATTACTTGCATAACATCTGTCCATATAACAGCTTCTATACCTCCAAAAGTTGTATAAAACACACACAGAACACCCATTATCAAAATACTAATCTCTACTGGAATACCAGTTACAATTGAAATTGCCAAAGAAGGCAACAAGAGTACGATTCCTATTCTTCCAAGTTGAAATAAAATAAAAGAAAAACTTCCGAAGGCTCTTGCGGTATAGTTGAATCGGTCCTCAAGATATTCATATGCCGTTTTGATTTTTAATTTATTAAAGAAGGGAATAAAAATAAAAGCGATTAAAGGCGTTATAAGGATAGCCGTAATGTTCAAAAAAAAGAAAGACCAATCGGTTATAAAAGCCTTGGCAGGAATTGCCATAAAGGTTATTGCACTTAGCAATGTTCCAAAAACACTTAAACCTGAGGCCCACCAAGGTATACGACCTCCCCCAACAAAATAATCATCAGTAGACTTCTGTTTGCGCGCAAAATAAAGTCCTATTAATACTGATATTAATAAATATAATGCTAAAACACTATAATTAATTACCCCAAAAGAATTACCTGTATCAGCAGTTTTAAAAACTTGAACCGTTGGAGTACGGATACCTGGAGATAGCTCTCCAGAAACAAGAATAAAATCTTCTTTATCTTTAAAAGAAAGTGCCGTAACCGGAATTTTTGTCGAAAGCGTATCATAAACATACCATTTTTTAGTAATGGTATTGTATGCCAAGATATCTTTTGAAAAGCCCGCATGATTGTTTAAAATATCGTCTCTTCTACTTATTAATTCATCTACTCTTGCTTGGCTTGGCCCAGCCTTCAATTGTAAGGCTAAATTTTCTAATTCATTAAAAAGCAGCTCATCGCTACCTCCATAAACCATAATATGCATAGACCCTTTAGACTCTATTGAAGCTCCCATCAATACTCTAGGTTCTCCATCTATGGTAAGGTCACCTTCTTCTTTCCATATTTTTTCTTTAAAATCATAAGACAAGTAATTTGTCAGTGTTTGTGATTTTTGCCCCGATACTTCGCTCCGTCCTCCAATCACAAATAATTTTTTATTTGTAGATGTTTCTTGGACAGCTGTAGAATGCAAAGCTCTGGATATCCCTGGGTAATTGGTTAATTTTTCCCAATTCTGTGGATTCTTTAAATTTAACCTATAAAATGAATTGGTGCTGCTCTTAGAATTTTTTCCCCCTACTACATACACAAAATTTTCATCTACCACAGCAGATGTAAATGCCAGGGGTTCGGGAAGGTTTGGGTACTTTGAGATACTTACTTCTTTTAATGATGTGTTGTAAACCAACAATAAAACTTCATCACTTACAAGGGTTTCATTATTTCCTCCAATACATAAAATTCCTTTATCTATTAGTACCGATGCTGAATAGGCCATAGGCACAGGCAATTCTTTTGTAGATAAGCGCCAAGTATTGTTTTCAAAAATATAAATATTCTTACTCCATTCTTTTTTACCGCCTTGCCAAGGTAATCCATTTGGAAAGTTAGCCCCACCAGCAACCACAAGAACTCCATTACTAATACCACCCAACATACCTGCATAACCAAGGGACGCAATACTGTCATTTTGTGCAGGTAAACTAGGTAATTCTAAAACGTCTAATTTTGAAATCTCTTGACCATAAGAATTAATGCCAACTAAAAACATTAAGATTAGGATTACTACATTTCTGTTTTTTATCATTTTAAAAAGAATACACCGTTAATAAAAAATATTTTTTAATCCAGAAAACACCTCATTTTTACTTATATTATACTAGCCTAAAAGGCTCAGTAATAATACTTAATTCTGAAAAATTACTTGGCTAAGATAACAAAAATTAACATAATTGTATTATGTATTACATATAACATTTAAACACACACTTTTGTTAAGTAACAAGCATTTAAACAAAATCCATTTTAAAAAAAACTATAAAAAAGGTTAAAATTAAATCGTTCTTAATTTTAACCTTTTTTATAGTTTCGCTACAGTTGATAACAAAAAAATACCTTTAGTTCTAGAATACATCGTAAATTAAATGGCCTTCTGACTTTATAACGGTTTCCTCTTTTCTACTAAAATAATAAACACACATGCCTTGTCTAAATTAACTTACCCAATCCCCTCTTCTAAAAAGGCCCTTAATTTTATAGAAAAGAAAAACAAGTATGCTATTACATTTACACATCTTTGATTACGTTTTACCCTAATAATTAGGGATACTAAAGAATGATGTTTGGCTGCTCCTTGTTTTCCTTTTATATATTTTAATTTCTACATGTAACTAAAAAGAAGAATCTATTTAATATTTACTCCTTAATTGTTTTATGCTTAATTGCATTATTTATTCAACTACAGGAACCATCCAGTAGGAATAAATATAATCTTTGTAAGCTAATAAATACGGTTCCATAGGCAATCTCCCCCAACTGTTAATACTTCCCAAACCTTGTTGAAAACCATCAATATTTATAAAAACTTCTTTTCTAGGATCTAGCTCACCAGCATGCTTTTGTGTTTTCTTTTCTCCAGAATTTAAATCGTCTTCGCTATAATTAAGTGCTGAAAAGTGAAACGGTTTATCGCTTAAAAACTTAATTCCGGAACCATCTGATTTCGTTAAAGTCACCCATCGTACATCTAGTTTATTTCCCGTTTCTTGCGGACGGATATAGGGGAAATATTGTTCTGCGATAGTTTGCTCATACAATCCAAATTTTGCAGCATGCTGCCTGTCTGCATACGCCTCAAAAGGGCCTTTCCCGTAATACGTTATGTTTTTATAATCTTCTGGCAAAACAAGTTTATTTCCGAATTTATAGAAGTTTGGGTGCTTTCCTTTTATTGCTTTTAAAGCATTAGTAACCTTTATTGCCCCGTTTCCATTTACTACATAAGTTTCGATTAACTTGGCATCTCCCTTAAACAAATCTCTTGTGAAACTTATTTGCATTTCGTTTTTCGATGTCTGCTTCACAGCGGTTATTACTGTTCCCGATGTACCAGCATATTTCCAAGTTTTATATTTCTTTTGTGTGCCAGCTCCATAATCATTATCTATTGGTGCGCGCCAAAAATTAACTTGCGGCCCATTAGTTAATAGATTTTTATTGTTAAACGTATAAGTTGTTAATTGCCCCGTTTTTTTACTAAATGTTAATTTAAATACTTTTCCGATTACGGTTATAGAGTCTCCATGCATTTTATAGCTTAACACATTGGTTGCTTTTTTAGGCAAAACTACAGTTGCTTCTTGCAGTTTAAATTGCTCGTATGCTACCACATGGTTCGCTTTTAATAAAGGTTCGTCTGTTTTCAACACAGCCGATACATTTAAAAAATATTCCGTTCCATTTTTTAATTGCGTTTTAAAAGGAACATTAATTGCTTTTATAGATTGAGGCGCAACTACAATATCGTTAATAACACCTGTTTCAATAACATTACCATCCCCTATTACTTCCCAGTTTAATTTGTAGTTTGACAAATCTCTAAAGAAATACCAGTTTTTAATATCAATTACTCCATTCGCAAGATTATTTTCATAAAACTTCACATTTTGATGTACATAGGCTACTTCGTAAATATGAGGATTTGGCTTACGGTCTGGCTGTACCAATCCATTATTTAAGAAGTTATTATCACTTGGTACATCTTCTGGTCCAAAATCTCCGCCATATGCATAAATTTCCTTACCATTTTTCGTGGTTTTTATTCCTTGATCCACATAATCCCAAATAAAGCCTCCCTGTAATTTATCATACTTTTCAAATAAATCCCAATACTCTTTAAAACCTCCCATACTATTTCCCATAGCGTGTGCATACTCGCATTGCACTAAAGGCTTTGTAAATCTATCATCGGTTGCATATTTCTCTACTTCTGCTGGAGTTGCATACATTGGAACAAACAAATCTGTATTCCACTCAAGAGCTGCACGTTCATATTGGGTCGGTCTAGTTGTATCTAGTTTCTTTGCTAACAAATATGATTCATAAAAATTATAGCCATTCCCAGCCTCATTACCCAAAGACCAAATGATGATAGACGGATGGTTTTTATCTCTTTGCACCATACGCTTTACACGTTCAAGATGCGCATTTAGCCATTTAGGATTGTTAGCCAAAGTTCTATGTAGGTCATACCCCATGCCATGAGATTCTATATTAGCTTCATCTATTACATAAATTCCATATTCATCGCACAGCTCATAAAAATAAGGGTCATTTGGATAATGACACGTCCGTACCGCATTAATATTATATTCTTTAAATATCTGAACATCTCTAAGCATGTCTTCTCTAGAAATCACATGTCCTGTATCAGGATCGTGCTCGTGTCTGTTTACGCCTTTAAATAAAATAGGTTTCCCGTTTACTAAGTATTGCCCGTTTTTAACCTCAGAAGTTCTAAATCCTAATTTACTAGAAACTGCTTCTAAAACTAGTCCTTTTTTATCTTTGATAATTATGTTTAATTCATATAACTCTGGGACTTCGGCAGACCATGTTTTTACTTGAGCAATAGTCTCTTTAAACGATAAAGTTTTAACGGAATTAACAGCTATATCATAAATTGAAGATGCAGTGTAAACCGTTTGGTTATTTTTTACAATTTCAACAGCTACTGTTCCTTTTTGTTTTTTGGTAGTTATATTTTTAACATCAACCGATAAATCAAAAACACCATCGGTATAATTATTTTTTAGCCCTGCTTTTGCAAAATAATCTATCAATTGCACTTTTGGTCTAGCATACAAATACACATCTCGTTCTATTCCAGAAATTCTCCAGAAATCTTGGCACTCTAAATAACTACCATCACTCCATCTATACACTTCTAAAGCAATGCTATTTTTACCTGCTTTAACAAAATTAGTGATATCAAATTCCGCAGGAAGTTTTGAGCCTTGGCTATACCCTACTTTCTTTCCATTAACCCAAATATAAAAAGCCGATTTTACAGCTCCAAAATGAATAAATAAATCCTTTCCATTAAAATTCTCAGGAACCGTAAAATCTCGTTTATATGAACCTACTGGATTATGTCCATCTGGAATATCTGGCGGGTTCAATTCCCCTTTTTGAAACGGATAGCGTACATTCACATAAATAGGAATCCCAAAACCTTCTACTTCCCAGTTTGCAGGTACTTTTATTGTGCTCCACTTAGAAGTATCATAATCTTCTTTATAAAAATCTACTGGTCTTAATTTTGGCGTTTCGGAATAATTGAATTGCCAAACTCCATTTAAAGAAAAATGATTTTTTGCTTTTGCAAGATTACCCTCTCTTGCTAATTCTAATGAGTTATAAGGAAAGAAAGTTGCCCTTGCATCTAATTTATTAATGCCCAAAACATTTGGATTCTCAATAACAGGATCAAGTGTTTGGGTTTGACCAATGGTAATTCCTATAAACCATAGAAAAACTACTTTTAAAAGGTGATTTGTTTTTTTCATTTATTTATATATTAACTTAACTAATTCTTATTTTATATAATTTACTCCCTACTACAAAACCTTTTGCTATTAGTTTAATACACTATGGAATTCCTTCCTTTTTTACTATAGGAATTGTAAACCCAACCGCCCCAACACCTGTGATTGCATCAACAATCCATGGTCCTATAAAAGTTATTATACTCTCTGGATAAGTATCATTTAAAACATATGTTAAACTGTCTCCCACAGAAATATTTTGTCCAGAAAATATTAAACGTACTTTTTTTAAATTTTCAGCAATAACTTCTACACTAGAAATAGAAGATGTTCTTCTATTATTTATAGCAAATTGGTTGTGCTTTACGGAATAGGTAATACCACCCACTATTAAATTAGGTTGAATTACGACCTCTTTATTAAATTCTATGATAAGACTAGAAGGAGATTCAAGTACTACCTTTATTAATTTTGGTGCCTCATAATCCAATTTTCCTCCATAAAAATCGAAACTAGCCAAATTAGAAATCCAATTTGCCAAAACCTCATAACCATGGGCATGATAGTGACAACCATCGGGTAAAAAATAATTTCCATTTGTCTTCTTGGGATTTTCCGAAAAACCATGGCGGGTTAAAATTCGAATATTTTCATTTTCTTCGGTAAATTGCCGTTGTGCTTCTCTTATAGATTGATGACCACTTATAGAATTACATCCAGGAGGTGTCTGAATAATATAAAATTTTTCAAAAGTATAATCTGACTTAAAATTTTTATATAATTTATTAAGTGCTTTTTTATAATCCAATATAGCCGTCCCCGCATTATTTTCACCTTGGTTCCAAATAAAGGCTTTGATTTTATTTTTTAAACCCGATGCTATCAATCGGTATTGTAAACGCCCGTAAGGCGTGTCTAAATCTTGTTCTTTTGTTTTTTGATAAAATGAAATGGAACCACCACCGCCAGCACCATTTATAATCGCTACGGGAACACCTTCCGATGCTACTAAATTAATTCCGATATTCATACCCAAAACCCCAACCATACCATTACCCACAAGTTGTGCACCGCCACGAATATCAGGAGCTTTCCCACTGGCCATATACCAGTCTATATTTTTTGCTTCGGGGTAAATAGCGGGTTTATTGTAAACATGCATTGCACCAATGGTCCTTACCCATTGGAAATCAGAAAATACATCTTCGTCATTATAGACATTATCGTAATCCATAGCCCAAGCGTTGGATTGCCCATTTATTACATATACATCCCCTGCAGTTACATGGGTAGCACTTTTAATTAGCATCTCTTCTCCATCATTTAATTTAGAGAACAACTCTATCTTATAATTATGTTTTAT
The DNA here is from genome assembly GCF_016744255.1 of Maribacter sp. Taxonomy (GTDB): domain Bacteria; phylum Bacteroidota; class Bacteroidia; order Flavobacteriales; family Flavobacteriaceae; genus Maribacter_B. The sequence continues at coordinate 8,836 of NZ_JADGES010000044.1, read as the reverse complement.
GGCTTCAATTTCTATAAAGATAGAAAATTGATTTTGAGTAGCAATAGTTGTTCTTGTTACAATACCTTTATCCCGATGCACTTTAACTATTAAACTGTCAACAGACTGGTCTGCAATCCCTGAAATTTTAATAGTTGCCTTATTATTAGCATCCCTGGAATAAAGTTGATAATTTTTAGGGAAAGAGTTTATTGAAACTTTGGATGTTTGGTTAAAAACGGTTCTAAACTTTAATTCATTTACTTCACTTACCTGCTCCTTCTTAACACTTACAGGCACACAAGTAAATGTCCATTTCCATGAATTTCCACCATGCGGTATTTTCAACAACACTTTATTCCAACCCTTTTTAAGATTTACTTTTGTGGGAGTTCTATAAAAATAATCCTCATCAATGAACGGAATTTCATCCGTTTTACTTCCTAAATTTGGTTGCTTCCAAACAGGAGGAGCAATTTGAGTATCATTCACCCAAATTTTAGGATTTGTAGTGTGCCATTGTCCTTGATTAGGAAAAGGTCCTCCACGCCTTCCTCCTGAACGTGACCATCCTTGAAAACCAATCCAAAAATCTTGCTTTTGGTTAGTTGGGGAATAAATTTCTGAATAAGCATAAAAAGTACCTGTTTTTTCTTTAGTTAAAGTAGGGAAGTCAAAAAAATGTTTAAAATAAAATGTGCCTCCAGCCCTGGGCTTAGACCACTTATACTCTTTACCATTAACATGGTAAGATTCTTTTAAGATATCTTCAACAGGGAATTTTTTTAAAACATCTCCTTTATGATTAAATGGGCCTATGACATTCCACATAATATTGGTTTGTTTTACATACGGAAACTCTTTTCCTTTAAAAAACAAATCTCTATGCGTTATCACTTTTTTTTCAAAATTTTGAAACGCCTTAAACTCTTTTTTTTCGCTTGTTGGTAATTTAGCCCAATACTGTAAGTAATTTTTTTTACGCCCTTTCCATATTGCATCGGCATAAAAAACGATAGAAGAATAAATAGGGTTCTGTTTTAATATATCACGCTCCATCGCTACATTATTATCTGGCCATGCACATAAAACTCCTCCTAAAGCTAATGAATCACTTTTTGCTTGTCTGCAAGGTTGCTGAAAAAACAATCTTACCATCCCTGCAAAGGGATCCAAATGGTTTATATAGTTGGCTCTTGAATCTATAAAACGATGTCCTTCTCTGGGTTCGTGTTGTGCCCATAATTGATTAATAGACATGGTATCTTCTTTTACTTCTATTCCCTCTTTCCAAACAATGAGCTCTCTATTATTTTTTTTAACAAGGTTCATTATTTCTTGAATAAAATCCTTCGAAACATATTCTTCTTTATTACGCACTTCGTCAGTTCCTATATGTATATAAGGCATCTCTTCGGCAGAAGCAAGGGAACATAATTCATTAAACAAATCTAATAAAACAGAAAGTGCTTTTTCATCTTTCATAGATTTAAAGGCCATGGCACTCCTAAAGGCTTTCGAATGCCCTGGAATATCAAATTCTGGAATAACCGTAATGTGGCGTGCTTTACAAAATGCCAAAATATCTTTAAAATCCTCTTGTGTATAAAATTTACCTTTTCCACGGAAAGTGGCTACTCTAGATTGTAATTGCGGATATAATTTACTTTCCAAGCGCCATCCTGGGTCGTCTGTTAAATGCCAATGAAACACATTATACTTATATTGAGACAACACTTCAATTTGATCTTTTAATTGAGGTATTGACTGAAAATTCCTCCCGGTATCATGCATAAAACCTCTAATCTTAAAAGCAGGCCAATCTGTCATTTTAAGCTTGGGAAACACCCCTTTTTTATCTTCTTTTCTAAAAATTTGTTGTAATGTTTTTATTGCATAATAAGCACCTTTTTCTGTTTCTGCCCAAATTTTAATTTCAGCATCAATAATTAGCTTGTAGGCTTCATTAGCATTATGAACAGGGATATTTTTTTTAATAATCTGAATCTTTAATCCTTTTGAAGATTGTTTAATACCATTCTTTTGGAAAAACCTCCTTAGCTTATTTGTTTCATCTATAAAATCAGACTTAATAATATTAATATCCTTAAATACAACCTCACTTTCGTCATATTTAATTTCTTGTGCCGTGGGAATTATGGGATACTTTTCCTCTAGATCTATTACTGATTGACTATAGCTATGATTGAAAAAAAGCATAAAAAATATAAAAATTAAATTATAACAAACGCTCTTCATATGTTACATCTCTATATTTGAAAATGTGGAAGCTGGCAATCCGTTTTCATTAATTAAATTACCTTTAGTAAACGGTGTATATCCATATTTTACGTATCTAGGTTTTTTTATTTTTGACGACCAAACTTGTAAAATATTTTTTACGATTTTTGCTTTAGCAGGAACAAAAACCTTATCCTCGCTCGCTATAAAAATATCCTGTAAGGGTTTATTGTTTCGTATTTTTAAACCTTCCCCATATTTAAAATAAACCTGTAGCTTATTATTTTTTACGTTTACAAAGTCTAAAATAGGTCCTGAAAAAAACTCTTTTTTATTATAATTTTTATGAAGCGCTAAGTTAGAAAGCCGCTTACCAACTACCCATTTTTTTGGGGGGTGAACATCTGTTTTATGGCCGACATCTAAAGATACCACCATCCCTGTATTAGGAATTTCGAGTAACCTTCTTTGAGAATCTCTTAACGACCCCCAATTTGGTCTATCTATACTACTTAACTGCACGTAATAGAATGGAAGACTCTCATTACTAAAATGATATCGCCAATCCTTTACCAACATTTTGAATAATTTTGAATAGAGTTGCACATGCTCTGTATTCGACTCTCCTTGATACCAAATAACACCTTTTATAGTATATTTTTTAATTGGTAAAATACCTGCATCAAACAAAAATGTGGGTTGATATGGATGTCTAGCCCTAATTTTATGTTTATCCAAATCTTTCATATTCAGCAAGATTCTTTCCGCAACCCAAGTATCTACCATCGGATTTAAATGAGTGTCATTCAATACATCTATAGTTTCGTGTTTTTGCTCCATAGATTCTCTACTTACCCAACTTTGAATGGGAGAACCTCCAATGGCATTGCATATAATTCCAACAGGAACATTAATTTCTTTCTGAATATTATAAGCAAACGAATAGGCTATTGCAGAAAAATTTTTGAGAGTTTCTACGTTTGAGCTTGTCCATCCTGAACTATGAAAATAATCGCGAGCATTACAATTTTTAAGCTCATTTTTAGTAAAATTTTTATTCGATAAAGCTTTCCCATCCATCGAAAATAAGAACACATTAGCACTTAAAGAATCCTTTAATACTGTTACTGCATTTTTCATATCTTGAACTTTAAAGTCCATATTAGATTGCCCAGATGCCAGCCAAACTTCACCTATATAAACATTATCTATTTCTATAGATTTATTGGGTGTACAGAACTTTAGAGAATAAGGTCCACCTGCTTTCATAGGTTCTAACTCCATTTTCCACTCCCCTCTAAAATTTGCTTTGGTAAGCTTTACTTTATTATTAAACTCAACCGTAACGGTTTCATTAAAATTAGCAGTTCCTTCCAACAATATAGGTTCATTTCTTTGCAACACCATATTTTCACCATAAAGTATCGGTAATTTTAAACCTCCAGAATCACCACTTATAGCAGCATAATTTTTTTGAGCTATTATTTTAGCACCTTCTTTTGTTGGGTGTAAATTGTCTGGAAATATCTCTGGAAACCTATATAAAGGCTCGTGCAAATCAATGATTTCTGTCGAAGACTTTTTTGAAATTTGTTGAATTTTAGATTGGATTTCCTTAAAATTCTCCCGCATACCTTCTTCGAACCAATGGTGGCCTGAAAATGTCGGACTCATTTTACAAATGATAACTTTTGGTTTAGAAGGTAAATTTTTATAAATCGTAATCATTTTTAAATAATCACTTTCAAACTCCTCTTTATGTTCTGGCCAATTATTATTGCCTTGATCATTTAAGCCTAAGTGGATGATTACTATATCTGGCGCAAACTCTTGCGACTTTGTAAACTGAAGCGTATTCCAATACGGTTTATGTCCATTTTTTAACATAGTAGCACCTGAATAACCGAAATTTACGACTTCATAATCAGCACCTAATAACTGTTGTAGTTGCTCTGGATAACAATTTTCTTCTCTATCCCCAATACCATAGCCATACGTAACACTATCACCTACACATGCCACTTTTATAGTTTGACTATTGCCTATAAATAAAACACAAAATAAAATACAGATAATAAATAAACTTTTTTTTGAGTTCATGGTTTTTTCTTTTAATTGAAAAAGCCTGTCTTCTTACTATTTCACAGGCTTTTCATACTTATCCTTACCATCGGTAAGCCATTTTAATGAAAAACTGGTAAATGTATTCTTTACATACTCATCTTGCTCAAAAAACAAACCTATATCACCATTTTCAAGAATGGTTAATGAAGAATATGCCGAAGGTCCTTTATAAATTGTTTTACCTTCTGACCATGTTTGACCTTCATCATAACTTATTCTTACACTCATATTTACCCGTCCTTTTTCAGATTTAGCATTAGAAAAAAGAAGTCTATTTTTTTTGTAGCCATCTTCTACAGATGTGTATCTAATTATACTAGCATTGCAACCAGGATCTATTAATTCTGGTGCAGGTTTCGTATCCCAATTTCCCCCATTATCTTTTGAAACATGCACGTAGCGCAATCCCTCCCCATTTACACGAGCATTTATCATTAATGCTCCTCCTGCAAGTTCTATTACCTTGGATTCATCGGCAGGTTGAATGGGTACATTTTTAAAATACCAAGTCTCCCCATGATCATCGCTTCCAAATAAGTGCAACCCACTATTTAAATTTACCATAGTGTGCAGCAGTTTTCCGGAACGTGTTTGTATACCTCTCCCCGATGTAATAAATTTAAAATCTTTATGCCATTCAGGTTTCGTAATTTCAGAAGTTATATCTTTTGGTTCACTCCACGTTTTACCATTATCACCACTTTTTACCACATGTAAATAGTAAATATCCTTTTCATTATCTAAATCCATATAATTGTAAAACAAAAATATCTCATTGGTTACGGTATCTAGAATCATTGAAGGATCGGAAGCGGATTGTCCATAAGGAAAATTGATTACTGTTTCTATTTCTGACCAGGTTTTACCATTATCTTGACTTCTTCTAATAATAATATTAATGTCTTTACTCCACTTTAAATCACCACAATTAGGTACGCGTTCATCAATAGCAGCAATTAGGTCCCCGTTCGCAGCAGTTATTAAAGCAGGAATCCTGTAACATTTAACACCTTCATCCATAGAAGCATTAAATAAATCCTGAAATACGGGCTTATCTTCTACTGTTTTTTTTATCTGGTTTTGACTTATACAATTAAAGCAGCATACCAAAATTAATATTGAAAATATTTTCTTCATTTTAAAAATTCTTTTATTTATTCGAACATATTATTAATATCGGTATGGTTAAGTTCTTCCATAAAAACGGCAATTTTTTTAATAACGGCATTTAAAAATGCCTCTCCCTTTTCTTTGGTCGCTAGTTTAGGGTTCCCTACGCCAGTATCATCACTTATTTGCGACCATTTACGTTGTGCAGAAACCCAGCCCTCCTTAAGTCCGTTTATTTTGAATGCTTTTTCTTTTCCTTTTCCTGCATGTTCCATAGATAATACCAAACTAGGTTCTATATGCAACATAGCAGATGTTTCTAATTCTCCTGCATGGTCACCAGGCTCCGCAAAATAGTCATTCGCATTTGCTGCTTGCCACCAGTTCAATGCACAAATAAACACTTTTGGAAACTCTAAACTTAATTCTCTAATTAATTGTTTAAAATTATTTCCTCCGTGTGCATTGATAATCACTAATTTTTGAATACTCTGTCCATTTAACACTTGAACGATATCTCTTAAAACAGCATATTGAGTACTTGGACTCATATTCATGCACAATGAAATATCCATTTGCCCTGTATTCACTCCAAAAGGAATGGTCGGCAACACAACCACTTTTGCTCCGTTATTCCATGCTTTCTTTGCTGCATGAATAGCAACATACTCCGCCTGAAAGTTATCTGTAGCATATGGCAAATGGTAGTTATGAGCTTCTGTTGCTCCCCAAGGTAAAATTGCAACGTTATAAGATTGTTCTTTTACTAATTTCCAATTGATTTCTGCTAAAACATAAGGCCTTATTGTATCTGCCATTTAGTATATTTAATATGGTTACTCTTTTTCTATCTTATCAAAAGATTTCCAACATTGGAACATCGCTCGCGGCACATGAAAACACCCTTTCCATTTTCCTCCTTTTAAATCTAACAAAACCTCTCCACGTCTGTTTAAATACCCATACCATTCTCCATTTTCAGGGTCTGAAAAATGTGTCCAAGCATAATCATGAACTTTTTTATACCATTCTAAAACTTCTGGATTTTTAGTATGTTCATAAGCTTTAGCTAAAGCCACTAACGCTTCTAAATGCACCCACCATAGTTTTTGATCCCATTCCAATTGTTGAGGCGGATACCCCTTGGAATCCATAAAATAAAAGATTCCTCCGTACGCATTATCCCAACTAAATTTTAGAATATTCAGTATGGTTTGTGTTGCTTTTTCAATTAACACATTATCATCCCTTCGTACAGCAATATCTATCATAAACCACATAGCTTCTATACCATGCCCTGGATTTAATAAACGTCCATTAAAACTATCATGATGGCTTCCATCCGGTAAAACATTTTCATAGATTAAGCCTGTTTCCTTATCTAGAAAAACATCCATTACCTGACTTACGCTGTAATCAATAGTTTTCTCTACCTCTTCCTGCTCTAACACCCCTTCAAGTTCTAATACAAGGTTGGATAAAATCATAGGCAATGAAAAACCCTTTAGCGGAACTGCACCAGTATTTTTTTCATAAATTCCTTTAGGATTATCTTTACGTTTAAGTATATTATTATAGGTTCTTCTTGCTAATTCTTTAATTTTTTCATCTCCAGACGCTATAGCATACTGACTAAAAGCCATAGCTGCAAAACAATCCGAAAAAATATTGTAAGGTTGTATTAGTGGCTCTCCTTCTCTTGTTGTTGAAAAGTAAAAGTTACCATCCTTATCCATGCCATGTTTTATAATAAAATCTATACCATGCTTTGCTATTTTGAGCCAACTCTCTTTTTTATCTAATCTATTATACAACATAGAAAATGTCCAAGCTTGGCGAGCTTGAAGCCAAATAAATTTCTCTTTTTCATACACTTTACCTGTTTTATCTAAACAGGTAAAATAACCTCCATATTGCGTATCTATAGAATGTTTTTCCCAGAATGGGATGATATCATTTAATAATGTATTTTTATATAAAGTTTTATATCTCATTCCGTATATTATTCCCAAATATTCAATTGAATACTCAATTTAAAAAATTACTTTTGTTTATTATGTAGTACATAATACGAATTTACTAAAATAAATTTTATGAATTACATTTGTAATAAATTAAATCTACCATGAAAAATAGAATAAATATCACCCCTTTAACCAATCTTAGCTTGGTAGATAAAGTAGAAATAAGCATTACAGAATATATAAAGCAGAACAAACTTGAAGTAGGAGACACTATACCAAAAGAAATGGAATTTTCTGAGGCTTTAGGCGTAAGTAGAACGGTTATTAGAGAAGCTTTATCCAGACTAAGAACCATAGGCATTATTGAAACCAAAAAGCACAAGGGCATGGTTCTTTCTCACCCAGACTTTATTCAAAATTTCGAAAAAGTAATAGGCACCAATTTATTAGGTGATGAAACATTAAAAGATATTTTTGAACTTCGTTTAATTTTAGAAATGGGTATGATAGATTTATTGTTTGCCCGAAAAACAGAACAAGATTTAGTTGAGCTTGAAAAAATTGTAACCAAAATGGAGGCAAAAAACTCAAAGTCTACTCTTTTTAGCCTAGAGAATGAAGTTGCTTTTCATGGAAAATTATATGAAATGTCTGGAAACACAACTTTACAGAGGTTTCAAAACTTATTATTACCCGTGTTTGAATATGTACATGACCACAAATTACCTAATACCGAGACTTACGAGTACTCTAAGAAATTTGTAAGCCATCGAGAGCTTTTAAATTATTTGAAAGAAAACAACATAAAAGGATTTAGAAAAGGTTTAGCGCAGCATTTAGAACCTCACTTTAACAGAGTTTTAAACCCTACAAAAGTTTAACTTTTACTACTACTTTTTTGACTATTGCTATGCTATCTAATTTAATCTCTGGCATATGTATATCATCCGGAAAAAAGACAGCAAACATACCTTTCTTAAGCGTTATTAAATCGTAAGGTTCAAGAAACAACATATAGTCGTCAACAGCATCATATTCTTTTTTTGGTTTTTGGTTCACCAAAGTAGTCACTCCTATTTGTTCTGCACCTTCTACTATATAATGAATATCAATATACTTAAGATGAGATTCTAGAAGGCTATCTTCTTTATTTTTTGTTTCATATTCTTTTAAAATCGCAAAAACATCTTCCCCCTCAATCTCGTACTTTCCATCTGGGATATTTAAAAAATCTGTACTTTGAATATAAAGCAAAGCTTTATTAATACCCGCATGTATTTCTTTATACAACTCTCTATTTTCTAGTTTATCTAAAATCATTTTTTTAACAATATATTAAACAAAAAAAATCAAGCTAAAATATTAATTGAAACTTGATTTTTTTGTTTGAAATTTAAAATTTATTTACTTAAAAAAGG
>NZ_JADGES010000043.1 GCF_016744255.1 Maribacter sp. | reverse complement strand
CAGTACAAAACAAAAAAGCTGAACAATGATATCATTGTTCAGCTTTAATTAATAAATTTAATCCTTTAATAATCTGTATCGATTATTTAGGACGAGACAGGTTGGTTTAAATGGTAAGATTTGGGATTACAAAGATGCTAACCTTTTAAAGGTTTAAAAATTAATAGTTGCCAAACGTACTTTTTTGTATGTTAATTATCTTGGTTGTGTGGTGTGTTTTTTTGGGGTTTTTATCAATGTTTTTTAAATAAAGTTTTTTCTTACTTTTAATGTTGCTTTTACTTGTTATTGATTCGAGATGTCATGAAAAAACTCTTTTAACTGTTTTGATGGTAGTTAAAAGAGTTTGCAGCAATTAGATAATAACTATTACCTCGGGGTAATTAATGTCCTAATAAATCTAGAACCTCTTGTGGTAGTAGAACTTTGTCTATTATATGTACTATACCATTGCTAGTAGAAACATCTGCTGTAGTTACATTGGCATCTGTTGTTGTTTTATCTCTAAGACTTACGTTATTGGTAACTAATGCAAAAATAGATTCTCCTTGTAATGGTATTATTTCTTGATGATCTGTTAGATCTGTAGAGGCAACTGCAGCTCCAGAAACAACATGGTATGTTAGTATTTTTGTTAAAATTTGTTTTTCTTCAGGCGTATCAAAATCAGTTAGGCTGTTGTAGCTGTTACCTAAAATATCTAAGAGGTCTGCAAATGCTTGGTTTGTTGGAGCGAATACGGTAAAAGGGCCGTCTCCACTTAAAGTCTCTACTAAATTGGCATCAGCTTGAATAAGGGCATCAACAAGTAGACTTAAATCTGGAACACTTTGTGCAGTAGCAACAATATTAGGGTTAAGTATATCTAGAACCTCTTGTGGTAATAGTACTTTATCTATAATATGTACCACACCATTACTGGCTGTAACGTCTGCAGTTGTAACTTGTGCGGGAGTCTCTGTTGCGTCATGTATATATACTCCGCCAGTTAAACCAATAGTGATTTTTTCGGATTGAAGTGTTGTAATTTCTTGTTGGTCAGATAGATTAGTAGACAACGCTGTTGTATTGGCAATTACATGATAGGTTAGTATTTTTACAAGTAAAGCTTTTTCCTCTGTGGTATCAAAATCGGAAACGGAATTGTAATTATCTAAACTTTCTAAAAGTGATGTAAACGCTGCATTGGTTGGGGCAAATACCGTAAAAGGACCATCTCCTGATAATGTTTCTACAAGTCCAGCATCTGCTTGTTGCAAAGTATTTACTAGAACGCTTAAATCATCAGTTGCAACTGCTAGTTCTACAATAGTTTTCATGTTTAAGGTTGCTACAAAATCAATTGCAGCTTGTGGTAATAAAACTTTGTCAATGGTATGTGCAATTCCATTAGAAGCCATAATATCTGTTCCTGTAATATTTGCATTAGTAGCAGACGCATCGCCAAGAACAAATGTTCCTTGATTGTCTATTATAGTTATGGCATTATCGGTATAAGCGGTATCTATATTTCCCGAAGCTAAATCACTTACGCTTACAGTAGCATTAGGAATAACATGGTACAATAGAATATTTCTTAATAAGTCTATTTCCTCAGTAGTATCAAAATCATCTAAGGAGTTGTATTGCTCTCCAAGAATATCTAATAAGGCAATAAATGCATCATTTGTTGGGGCAAATACGGTAAAAGGACCATCTGCTGATAGTGTATCTACAAGATTAGCTTTAATAACCGCTGCTTCTAAAATAGATAAAGGCTCTGTGTCGATAACAATAGTAACTAAATTTGGGGTGTTAATGGCGTCTAGTATTTCTTGAGGTAACAACACTTTATTTATTACGTGTACTACTCCGTTGGTAGCGCCAACATCTGCTAATATGACATTTGCAAGATTAGAAGTTTGGTCTTTAATTGCAACAGATGTTCCGTCTATACTAATTGTTAAAGATTCGCCTTGTAGCGTTGTAATTGTTTGCTCATTACTTAAATCAGTGGATTTTGCAGCAATATCTTTTACTACATGGTACTTAAGAATTTGCGCTAAAACGGCTTTATCTTCTACAGTATCAAAATCTTCTAAAGAAGCGTAATTGTCTAAGCTTGCTAATAAACTTACAAAGGCATCATTTGTTGGTGCAAATACGGTGTAAGTTGCAGATTCATCACTTAATGCTTCAACTAGCCCTGCATCCGCTTTAATTAATGCAGTTACTAAGGAACTAAGTGATTCTGTTGCTTGGGCTGTAGCGGTTATGCTTACTTCATTTGTCTTAGCGATTGGGGTGTCGTCGTTTTTATCACAAGAAGAAATTGCGAAACTAAGACAGAGAAGTGTTAAAAAGCCTTTAAATTTTCTAAAATTTTTCATAGTTAGGTTCTTTGTATTTTGTTAATAAATATCAATATTAAATTAAACGTAAATTATTTTAACAAGTATATTGTTCTATAGTTCAAGTGTTTGTGTTTATTTTATAAATTTAAATTGTTTAACAAATATATAAAAAAATTAAACAAAATATAATTTATTCTATTTTTTAGAGAAAATAGAGCACTTCTAATTTTGTATTTTTGCAGACGATATATAATTAAAGATGAAAAAAGTAGTAGTAGGACTTTCGGGTGGTGTAGATTCTAGTGTGGCAGCTTATTTGTTAAAAGAACAGGGGTACGATGTTATTGGTTTGTTTATGAAAAATTGGCACGATGATACTGTTACAATATCGGAAGAATGCCCTTGGTTAGAAGATAGTAACGATGCACTTATCGTTGCGGAAAAGCTTGGGATACCTTTTCAAACCGTTGATTTAAGTACAGAATATAAGGAGAAGATTGTAGATTATATGTTTCGTGAGTATGAAATGGGGAGAACACCAAATCCAGATGTACTATGTAATAGAGAGATTAAGTTTGATGTTTTTATGAAAATAGCAATGCAACTCGGAGCAGACTATGTTGCAACGGGTCATTATTGCAGAAAAGGTATACTTAAAAATGAAGATGGGACAGAGACTTTTCAACTTTTGGCTGGTAAAGATGAAAATAAAGACCAATCTTATTTTTTGTGCCAACTATCTCAAGAACAATTATCTAAAACGTTGTTTCCTATTGGCGAACTACAAAAACCAGAGGTTAGAGAAATTGCCGCAAAAATGAATTTAATTACGGCAGATAAAAAAGATTCTCAAGGACTTTGTTTTATAGGTAAGGTAAGATTGCCCGATTTTTTACAGCAAAAGCTACAGCCTAAGAAAGGGGTGATTGTAGAAATACCTAACACACACCCATTTTATACCCGTGAAGTGTCTGGTTTTAATAGTATAGAGGACAAGTTATATTTTTCTTCTGAAAAACCAATTTATAAGGTTGCTGAAGGGAAAATAGTAGGGGAGCATCAAGGAGCTCATTATTTTACAAAAGGGCAGCGGAAAGGATTAGATGTAGGAGGAACTAAGGAACCTTTGTTTGTTATCGATACTGATGTAGAGGAAAATGTTATTTACACAGGGCAAGGAAAAAGCCATCCTGGTTTGTATAGAAATACGCTGTTCGTTTCTAATGAAGAAATCCATTGGGTACGCCCAGATATGGTTTTAAAAACAGGAGAATCTTTAAAGCTTAAAGCGCGTATTCGTTATAGACAGGCATTAGAAGAAGCTACCATAGTAAAAGTGGCCCATGGTTTATATGTAGATTTTGTAGAGCCGCAATCTGCTATTACAGAAGGGCAGTTTGTTGCTTGGTATTTGGAAGATGAGCTGTTGGGGTCTGGGGTAATTTCATAATTATTCTAGTTTAATGTAGTTTTAAGTTATGGAGAATAGAATAAACGATTTATTTGGAATAAAATACCCAATTATTCAAGGCGGAATGGTTTGGGCTAGTGGATGGCGCCTAGCTTCTGCTGTTTCTAATGCGGGAGGATTAGGGGTAATTGGTGCAGGAAGTATGTATCCAGATGTTTTAAAAGAGCATATTCTTAAATGTAAAGAAGCAACAAATCAGCCATTCGGGGTAAATGTGCCTATGTTATACCCTAATCTGGAGGAAATAGTACAAATAATTATAGATCTAGGGGTGAAAATAGTTTTTACTTCTGCTGGTAATCCTAAGGTTTGGACCCCAATATTAAAGGCAGAAGGTATAACTGTAGCGCATGTAGTTAGTAGTTTAAAATTTGCATTAAAAGCGCAAGAGGCTGGTGTAGATGCTATAGTGGCAGAAGGTTTTGAAGCTGGCGGACACAATGGAAGAGATGAATCTACAACCATGACATTAATTCCATTGGTAAAAAAGTATATAGATATTCCTATCATCGCAGCTGGCGGTATTGCAACAGGGGAGGCTATGTTAGCAGCAATGGTTTTGGGAGCATCTGGTGTGCAGGTTGGCAGTAGATTTGTAGCCAGTCATGAAGCTTCTTCACATGATGATTTTAAAGAAATGGTAGTTAATGCCAAAGAAGGAGACACAGAGTTAACTTTAAAAGAGCTAGCGCCCGTTCGTTTATTGAAAAATAAATTTTATAAAGATATTCAAGACGTGTATAGTTCGGGGGCAACCGTAGAAAAATTGAAAGAGATATTAGGGAGAGCACGTGCTAAAAAAGGAATGTTCGAGGGCGATTTGGATGAGGGTGAATTAGAAATAGGACAAGTGTCTGCCTTGATAACAAATATAAAATCTGCAAAAGAAATTGTAGATACTATGGTGTTAGAATTTAAAGAAGCAAAGAAAAGGGTGCAATTTTATTAGTTTTTTATGCGGTTGGAGTTTCTAGTTGAATACTTTTTTGACTATTGATGATAAAATGATTCCCCTTATTTCTTCAAATTTAATAAAGGTGTTATCACCCTTTTTTAATTAATTTCTATGCAGTTTAAAGTAAGCTCTAGGCGTTAAAAGAGGAGTTGTCAAAAGAAATTACTACGATTTTTGTATTGTTAGCTGCGGTATATTGCTGGCGAAAAATAATACCAAGCATTAAAAAATATAGTAGAAGAGGAGGGCTAATAAGAATTGTAACTAATTTAATGTAGTTAATCTTTATTAATATTAAAGATAAACGTAGTTCCTTTTCCTTCTGTAGATTTTATAGAAATTTCACCGCCCATTTGTTCAATTAGTTTTTTAACGGTGGCTAAACCAATGCCATTACCTGTTTGTCCATATTTATCTTTATTAGCAAGAGTTTTAAAAATATCGAATATTTTATCTTGTTGGTTAGGGGCAATTCCAGGGCCATTGTCTTGAACATAAAACTGGTATTTTTTATTTTCTTCAGAAATACCAATAGTAATTTTCACCAGATTTTTGTTATTGTACTTTATTGCATTTTCTATAAGGTTCAGTAATATTTGGTCTAGAGCAGATTTGTTAATATGAATACTCTTTAAATTAGATTTTAGAGACAATGAAACCGATTTGTCAAAGCTAAAGAACTCACTGAGTTCTTTTTTTAAATGGAGGAGGTTTATATGGGTTTTGGTAGTTTTTAAGGCAGAGAAATTTTTACTATACTCTAATACACCATCAATAAGTTCTTTTAGTTTATTGGATGAGTTTTTAATATGATTTAAAATAGTAACTCCATCTTCGTCTAATTTATTAAGATATAAATCAGATAATAAACAAGACATAGAGTGTATATTATTTAGCGGAGCTTTTAAGTCATGTGCAGCAATATATGCAAATCGTTCTAGCTCTATATTCCTTTCCTCTAGCTCTCTTTTTATTTTCTTGTTTTTGTGGTATTCAAGCAAATTCATTGCTTGGTTTGTTAATGCTTTTAGAGAACTAACTTGTTTTTCTGTAAGTGCTCTAGGGATAGTGTCTATAACACAAAGGTTGCCAATAGAAATCCCTTCTTTATTAGATAAAGGGAAAGAAGCATAAAAAATTATGTTAGGATTGCCTACTACATAGGGGTTATTTTTAAAACGCACATCTTCTCTAGAATCTGGAATTATAAACAATCCATCTTTATGGTCAATAACATGTGTGCAAAAGGTATTATCTCTAAATGCTTCGGTAGTTTCTAATCCAAATTTGGATTTAGACCAAACTCTAGTTTCGTCCACAAAATTTATTAAGGAAATAGGTGTTTCGCAAATTTCTGAAGCAATTTGGGTTAGATTGTCATATTCAAGTTCTGGAGGAGTATCTAATATATTGTACGACTTTAAAGTATCTAACCGCTTTTTTTCGTTTGCGTATTTAGGTGTTGCTATCATTAATAAATTTTAGTACTTATACGTAGGAATAAGATTAAATGTGTTAATAACGTTATTTTTCTTGTTTAAGTGTGTTTAAAACGTAAAAACCTATAAACGTGTATATTAATGGTAAATGTAGAGAAAAAAATTCAATGAAAAATTGAATTAAAGACGTTTTTATTCGATAATCGAGATTTAAATGCTCCGAGGATCACCTCTAAATTTTAAAGTTTTTTCCTACGAGTACCTCGTGGACTTGTTCCGATGTAGCTTACTTTAAGAATAATATTTATTTTTTAGTTTGTGCGCAACTTTAACTAATAATACTAGGGCTGGGACTTCTACTAAAGGGCCAATAACGCCTGTAAATGCTTGTCCAGAATTTAGACCAAATATGGCTATTGCTACTGCAATTGCAAGTTCAAAATTATTCCCTGCTGCTGTGAATGAAATTGCAGCATTTTTAGGATAGTCAGCACCAGCCAATTTGCTTATAAAGAATCCTATGCTAAACATTAATACAAAGTAAATTAATAGGGGTATTGCAATCAGTAAAACATCAAAAGGTATTTCAACTATAAGCTCTCCTTTTAAAGAAAACATTACTACAATAGTAAATAATAGGGCTATCAGTGTCATGGGGGAAATCGATGGAATAAACTTTTGAGTATACCATTCTTCTCCTTTTAAACGTACCAGTATTACTCTACTGAGAATACCTAACGCAAAGGGAATTCCAAGATAAATAGCGACGCTTTCTGCGATAGTACGAATAGAAATATCGACAATGGCGCCTTCAAAGCCAAAATAAGGAGGTAGTACGGTTATAAATAGCCAGGCATAAAAACTATATGCAAATACCTGAAAAATACTATTCAAAGCTACTAAGCCGGCTCCGTATTCACTACTTCCTTCGGCAAGGTCATTCCAAACTAGAACCATGGCAATGCATCTTGCTAACCCTATTAAAATAAGACCAACCATATATTCTGGATAATCTTTTAAAAAAGTAATAGCTAATACAAACATTAAAATGGGGCCAATAATCCAATTAAGAATTAAAGAAATAGAAAGAACTTTTACATCTTTAAAAACTTTAGGTAAAAGTTTGTAATTAGCTTTAGCTAAGGGAGGGTACATCATTAATATTAATCCAATAGCAATAGGAATATTTGTGCTTCCGGAGCTTACAGAATTAATAAGATTAGGAACGGACGGAAAAAAATACCCTAAACCTATCCCTAATAACATGGCAATAAATATCCACAGGGTTAATTTGCTATCGAGAAAGTTTAATTTTTTTTGCATGGCAATAATATCTATTTAATATTAGAAAAAACAAAAAGTAGTTCTGTGGCTATTTGTATGCTTCTTTCAACGTATTTTTCTTCTTGTTGGGGTGTGTTATCAAATGCTTTAGGGTCTTCAAAAGTAATCGGTATGCGTTGTTCTGCGCCTGTAATAAAAGGGCAGCCTTTATCGGCATTAGAGCAAGTAAGTATTGCTGCAAATTCAGAAGTAGGGTTAAAAGTGTCATCGTATGTCTTAGAGAAACCTAAAATTGGATGATTGTTTTCGCTATTCTTTATACTGTAAACAGGGTTATTTTCATTAGAAATAGTTTTAATGTGGAAGCCAGAAATTGTTAAAGCTTTTGCTGCCATAGGAAAAAGAGCAGTGACTTCTGTTCCTCCGGAATAACAAAAAATATTCGCAATATTAAAATAAGCAGCTAAAGTTTGTGCCCAAACTTGCGATAAGTGACTTCTTCTAGAGTTGTGAGTGCAAATAAAATGTAACCTAATATCTTTATTCTGATTTTTTTTATTTTGAATATAAGCCTGTAGCGGTTCTAGTGTGGTTTTTCTCTCTTCGGAAATTGTAGTTATGTCTAAAATTTCAATTTGTTTGGTTATTTCAGGATAAAGCATGGTACTGCGTGTTTAGTTGAATATTAACAACAACCAGATTTTGGATTGCAAGTAGTCTTGGTTGTTTGTAGTTCTGTAAGGTTACTCTTGGATTTTTCCTCGGGTATACCACAATTATCTTTTGCTAGGCAATCTGTTTGTTTGTTGGTTAACACAAAATTAGTTCCATCAAAATCTAAACCAAATTTACCAATGGTTTCTCCTTGGTATTCCACCTCTATATCTAAATCTTCTAATTCTAAAACCTTTTCAGAAAGTTCTATGATATGAATTAATTTTTCGGGGTTTAATCTATGATCGTAATCATCTGCGTTCCATAATTGAAAATTTGCTACTTGTTCATTTCTTAAAGTGCCACCACAGTCGATAAATTTCTTGGTTACTTTTCCAATTTCGGTTACATGAAAATGTCTAGGAACTAATTCTCCATTGGGAAGTTTAAAAGCAATTTTTTCTAAATGGATTAAATGTTTTTTTATTTCGGATAGTTTCATAGTATATCGTTTTATTGCAATATTGTAATTAATGGATTCAAATTTTTTTAACAACAATCTGTTTTTGTCGTAATATCTTGGTTAAGGAATTCGTTTATAACCGACTTCATGGCGGTCCAATTCTTTTTATGTATGCAATAGCAGACACTTGTTCCTTCTACATTTCCTTTGATTAGCCCTACATTTTTTAGTTCCTTTAAATGCTGAGATATTGTTGGTTGTGCTAACCCAATCACATCTACTAAGTCTCCACAAATACAAGTGTTTATAGCAAAAAGATGTTCCAGTATAGCAACCCTAGCTGGGTGACCAAATACTTTAGTAAAAGCAGAAATTGCATTTTGTTTGTCTGTGAATATTTCAGATTTAGCTAATCCCATGTCATTATATTTTTATATTGCAATATTACGATTAAAGGATGGGCTGGCAAATTATTTGTGTGTAAATAATTTCTGATAGTATTTTTTTTCAGTCGTTTTAGCGGGTAATAATGTAAAGTAATGTAGTTGCCACTCTTGTGTTTTTAGAGCTAAAGGACTCGTGGGGCTGTCCCAGGAAGGGTAAATGCGTATGCCTCTTTTTCCTTCTTTTTTAGATGTACTGATTATATTTTTTTGAATAAGAATCTCTTTTGGGAAAATGAATAAACCTGTTTTTTCTTCTTTTTCGCAAAGAATCATGAAATAATTGAAATTGTCTTCTTGCGTATGCGGAGTAGTAATTTGCTCCTTGTTTCGTTTCCAAATAGCAACAAATTGGCCAATTTTTTTAGGAGTTATTTTAGATTTTCGACTAATTATTTTATGATTATCAATTCTAAAGGAACATGCTTCATATGCAGCACTTTCTTTGTTTCTAATGATATTAGAAAGTTCCAATTGTATGCTCTTTAAAAAAGTAATTTGGGTTTTTAGGAAGTCCATTGTAAAATTAGGTATTCTTATTTTTGGGTTCTTTCATGTCATAGGGACAGGATTGAAAATAGGCTTGAATGTTAAATTTGCGATCTTCAAAAGTATCTCTAAGTATTTTAAAATGTTGAATACGATCCACTCTAAAGGCTCTGTATTCTATGCGTAAATGACACCAAGCAATTAAAATCCATTTTTCTTGAGTAGAAAACATAGCGTACGGCTCAATTTTTCTAAAAGAGATATTCGTATCGTTTTCTTTCCTGTAATTAATTTCAATGTAATTATAATTGGTAATCGCTAATTGTATTTCGGAAAGAGAGTTGCTGGCAATATTTTTTTCTCGAGTGTCAAAAACATGAATCTTTTGATTCAGAAGTTCACTTTTCTCTAAAATAGAGGACCTAAAAACAGATTTAATTTTGGTGAGAGCTTCGTTAAAATCCAGAACAAAGGAACTATCATTACTCTTTTTTACTAAATGTTGTGCGGTAATTAAGGCATTAGCCTCTTTCTCTGTAAATTGAACAGGAGCAACGGTATAACCATCCATTAAAGTGTATCCTTTGCCTTCAATAGTTACAATAGGAACACCAGCAGTAATCAATTTTTTAATGTCCCTGTAAATGGTTCTTATACTAACTTCAAATTTCATAGATAATTCCGTAGCCGTTAAAATCCGTTTAGATTTTAAAAGGGTAAGAATAGCTATAAGTCTAGATAGTTGCGTCATTACAATCAAAGATAGTAAACCCGGTTTGGTTTACTATCTTTTAGTTTTTGGGTACTATTCCATGGAGTGTAAGGCAACTTTATTTCCTTCAGTATCCAAGAAATGAGCAATAAAGCCATTTTCTCCAATATCGGTTTTAGGCATAATAACTTTGCCACCAGCGGTTTCTACTTTACTTAGCGCAACACTTAAATCATCGCTGCCGTTTAAATAAACTAAAGAACCTTGTGTCGAAGGGATGTACCCTTCAGATTTAATAATGGCTCCTCCTACACAATTACTTTCCATTTTATAGTCAAAAATACCGTATTTCACCTCGTTAGGCATAGGGAAGTCTTCAATTTTAGAATCCAAAATTGTGGTGTAAAAGGTTTTAGCTCTTTCGTAATTTTCAACTGGTATTTCGAACCAATTAACTGCATTTGTCATAATAGTTATTTTTTTATATTGATATTGCAAATCTAAATGGGGTAAATGACAGTTTATGTCAGGGGTGTATTTTTATTTAGGGATATACGGAAATATGTTATTGTTCGTTATGAGATATGATGTTTTGTGCATCATTATTAAATTATCAGGTATGAGGAGTTTTATTTTATTAAGTTTTTTATTGATTTCATTTTGTAGTGCGAATGCTCAATTTGCAGATTCTAGTAGTGTGCAACATCTAGGTGCAGGAGTAGTAATAGGTGCTGTAGGAGGTTATACTGCAAACAAAATTTTCAAAGGAGATATGCGTTGGACATGGGCTGGTGCCGTGGGTAGTGCCTTGGCTGCAGGTCTCGTAAAAGAATCCATGGATCAGGCAGAATATGGAGGTTGGGATAATAGTGATGTTTTTTTTACTACTTTGGGAGGAGCTGTTTCTGGTCTTGTTTTGGAGCTTCTTATGAATAAGAATAGAAGAAGAGGTAGAGGAAGACCATGTAGCTGTTACGCAACTAATTATAACGCTATAAATACGTATTCTAACTTAAATATAAATTTTACTAATTCAGGAAGTCATAGCTTGTCATCAAATATTCAGGCACAGTACTTTTTAAGTAAATAATGCAATAATTAAATAGTAATTTTGCACTATGTTTTATTTTGCTATAGATATTTTAGGAACAATAGCTTTTGCTATTTCGGGTGTTTTAGTAGCAATGGAAAAAAAGCTCGATTTATTCGGGGTTTATATCATTGCTTTTGTTACTGCTGTTGGTGGCGGTACTTTAAGAGACGTGCTTATTGGTAATGTTCCCGTAACTTGGATAAAGGAACCAATTTATATGTTTACAATTGCAGCTACGGTTGTTTTTGCAATACTTTTTGTAAATAAATTAAAATATTTAAGAAAATCACTTTTTTTGTTTGATACTATAGGGATAGGATTTTATACTTTAATTGGTATAGAAAAAGGTATTTCTGCTGATTTGGAGCCAATCATGTGTATTGCATTAGGGACTATAACAGCATGTTTTGGAGGAGTTATTCGCGATATTTTATGTAATGAGATTCCTGTAATTTTCAGAAAAGAAGTTTATGCAACTGTTTGCATTTTAGGAGGAGGTATTTATTTTTTATTATTGTTGACTCCTATTAAGACAGATTATGTATTTGTTTTTGCTATTATATCTATAATTGCATTACGAATTTTAGCAGTAAAATATAATATTAGATTGCCAAATATTTATAAATCTAATTAGTAATTGGGTTACTCTATAACTTCTGCCTTTGTAATATAAATATTAATAGAAGGCCAGTCTCCTTTGCCAACATCTTGACTGTTTATTTTATCCACAACATCCATGCCTTGTATAACCTTACCAAATGGGGTATACTCTCCATCTAAATGATAGGAACCTGGTTTGGTTACCACAACAAAAAATTCGAATGGAGAGGCCAACATATGAGGGTTGTTTATTTCGCTACTAGGCATAGAAACTGTACCGCGATGGTGTTTGTGTCCTTTTCTAGTATCGGGTGGTAATAAATACCTACCAATGTCCTTTCTTTTTCTAGAGGTTCCTCTGTTGTCTGAGTTGCCACCTTGAATAATAAAATTTTTAACCACTCTATGAAACTGTGTATTGTCAAAATATCCTTTTCTGGTTAAGTATATAAAGTTTGCTTTATGGTAAGGGACATTATCATATAATTGAATAGTAAAGCTACCTAGGGTAGTAGTTAATTTTACTTTATTAGCTTTTAATTCTTTACTGTAATTAAAAAAGAAATCTATAGAGTTTTCCTCCGTAAGTTCAAATTTTTCTTTGGGCAGTTCAATTTTAGAAGAATCAATTAAAACAGAATCAACAATATTTATTTTTACAGGATTTTTTTTAATGTTGTTCTTAGATTCTTCTTTGCATCCTACTAAAAAAAGGAGTAATATTATGGTAGTAGTAATTTTATGGAGCAGCATGGACTATAGTTTTTTTAAACAACAGATACCAAAAATAAAGGATTTGTCACTTCCAGGGGAATCTTCGCATTATAAAATGATTCCTGCTACAAGAATAAAAGAGTTACAAGAAGGTGAAATAAATAAGGAAACTCCTAGAAAAGCGGGGGTAATGGCACTATTTTACCCAAATGAGGAGAATCAGACAAATTTGTTATTAATTCTTAGAAAAACGTATAAGGGGGTTCATTCTAACCAAATAGCCTTTCCAGGAGGTAAAGCAGAAAAAGAAGATTTAAATATATTAGAGACCGCTTTAAGAGAAACCAACGAAGAAATTGGTGTTGCTAGCGATAAAATTAAGGTAATTAAATCTATCACTGAAGTTTACATACCTCCGAGTAATTTTTTAGTACACCCGTTTATTGGTTTGTATGATCAAACGGGACCTTTTATAAAACAAGAGACAGAAGTAGAAGAAATTGTAGAGGTTTCTCTTATAGATTTTTTAGATGAAGAAAGAATTGTAATACAAGAGCTATCTACTTCATATTCTAAAAATATAGAGGTACCTGCCTTTAATCTAAATGGTTACAAGGTTTGGGGTGCAACAGCAATGATGCTTAGTGAGATTAAAGAACTTCTAAAACAGGTGTTGTAAGGGCTTATTTTTGTAATTTTGTATCTATGGCTTTATTTAAAAGAAATCCCTTTGGGCATATTTTGTTTATTAAAAAATGGTTAATCCGCATTTTAGCGGTATTTACCCACCAACGCTATAAGCGTTTTAATAAATTAGAAATAGAAGGATCGGAAATTTTAAGAAATTTACCAGATAGAAATGTGCTTTTTGTTAGTAACCACCAAACATATTTTGCAGATGTAGTGGCTATGTTTCATGTATTTAACGCTAGTTTAAGTGGAAGAGAAAATACAATTAAAAACCTTGGTTATATCTGGAAGCCTAAGTTAAATATGTATTATATAGCTGCCGCAGAAACGATGAAGAAAAACCTGATGACAAAAGTTTTTGCTTATGCTGGTTCTATTAGTGTGGAGCGTACTTGGAGGTCCGAAGGTAAAGATGTAAAACGGCAAGTTAAATTTAGCGATATTTCTAGTATCGGAAAAGCTTTAGATGATGGTTGGGTTATAACTTTTCCACAGGGTACTACAACACCTTGGAAACCTTTGCGTAAAGGTACTTCTCATATTATAAAAAAATATAAGCCAATAGTTGTACCTGTTGTTATTGATGGTTTTAGACGTTCTTTTGATAAAAAAGGATTACGAATAAAAAAGAAAGGTATTTTACAGTCGATGGTTATAAAGGAACCATTAGAGATTGATTATGAAAATGAATCTTTTGATTCTATCATAGAAAAACTAGAATATGCCATAGAACAGCACCCTTCTTTCTTAAAAGTAATTTCTAAAAAAGATTTATTAGCAATGGAAGAAGAAAATAAACAAAGAAGGTTTAGAGGTTAGATTTCTAACTGCTTAAGTTTCCTGTAATTTTTGTTTAATTTTCTTAATAGTCTACCGTATAGTAAAAAATAAATACCACCCATGAATAGGGTGAGTAGTATCCCAAATACACCTATTCCTATCATTAATGCCATTTTAAGTTTTTCAGGAGACATACTATTGTTGTTCCTTTTTAATTCTGAAACGGAGTTAACAAAATCATCATTTAAATAGATACCGATAATCATTACTAAAACAGTAAATAATATCATGGATAGAGAAAAGATAACATAGTTTTTTACTGTTTTTCTTGTTTTTATAATTTTCCGCATTAAAGTTTTAGCATCTTCTAAAACAGAAATCTCTTTGTATCGCTGATAAAATTGATAGATAAAATAGAATATAACCAGGTATTGTATTGCTGAAATGGAATAAAAATATTTTTTAAGACCTATAGTTTCATAAATACTCATATTCTCTTGAAAAGAGGGAATAAGGAATAGCAAATGTGGTAGGGTAAACTCTAAAATACTAATAATTAAAATCCATTTAACAATAGAAGAAGATTTCTTCCAAGTCATTTCGTAAATATCGTTATAGGACAATTGAGGGATGTCAATATCCTTCTTTTGCCAGTCTTTTTTTAATAGTTCCAGTTCGTCCATCATCTCCTTAGGGGTTCAATATGGTTCTTAATTTGGTTTTTACTCTATTCATTTTAACCCTTGCATTTACTTCAGAAATACCTAGTGTTTCAGAAATTTCTCTATAATCTTTGTCTTCTAAATAGAGAAAAACTAACGCTTTGTCAATATCGCCTAATTGTTTAACAGCTTTATACATTAATTTTAATTGTTGTTCTTCTGTTTCGTCATATTCATCTGCTTTTATTTTAAAAATTACAGAATCATAATCCTGGGTACGAATTGTTCGTTTAGATTTTCTATATAATGTAATAGCGGTGTTTAAAGCAACTCTATACATCCATGTGCTAAATTTTGCATCTCCTCTAAATTTGGGATATGCTTTCCATAGCTGTATTGTTATTTCTTGGAAAAGGTCCTTGTGAGCATCTTTGTCATTTGTATATAACGTACAAACTTTGTGAACAATGTTTTGATTGCTCTGTAGATTAGTCACAAATTGGTGTTCCAATTCTTTATTCACTTTTGTTGGTTGGTAGTTGTTAAAGTATTAGTAGTTCTTTATTATCATTTGTTACAAGCTGTACTAAAAAAAATATAGTATTTTTTTGGTACAGCTAGGTTATTTTAAATTTTTAAGAGTCTATTATTTTCTATAATCTAATGCAGGAGCCCTATCTCCTAATAAGGGGATGTATTTAAAATTTGCCCCTCTTTTTTCTAAGAATTCTACTTTGGCTTTTTGTATTAAAGTTTTGTTTTGGAGCAATTCTATGGCTGTTAAGGCAAGAGTTTTTGCTGCTATCATCATACCTTTTTTTCCAATTGTAGTTCCTCCGGCTGCCACGGCTTGCCAGCTATGCGCAGGGGTTTCGGGAACCCATGTTGCAGAGCTCATACCTACAGTAGGGACTGTAAAACTTACATCGCCAACATCTGTAGATCCAAAAGCTTTTGCTACCGTTTTGTATGGCTGAATGCTACTAGCTGTTTCTAAATTAGCTTCTTTTTGCCCTAGAGTTAAAGCTATTTTATCAGCAAACTCTTTTTCAGTAGCAGTATATTCCATGCCACCAACTTCAGAGAGTTTATCATGCATTAATTTTTGTAGTGTTAAATTTGGTAATAGTTCGTGTGTGCCACCAATCATTTCATAATCCATAGTGGTTCCTGTGCCTAGAGCAGCACCTTCTGCTGCTTTTACCATTCTATCAAAAATGGAGATAACTACATCTCTTTCTCCATGACGAGCGTAATAATAAACTTCGGCATAGTTTGGAACAACATTGGGTGCTTTACCGCCATCTGTTATAACGTAATGAATTCTTGCTTTTTCTGGGACATGTTCTCTCATCATATTTATCATGTTGTTCATGGCTTCAACACCGTCTAAAGCTGAGCGTCCTTTTTCTGGCGATGCTGCAGCATGGGCAGAAATACCATAAAATCGGAATTTAGCAGATTTATTGGCTAATGCTGCACCAGCACTAGCCGCATTCTGAGCTCCTGGATGCCAATGCAAAGCTGCATCTACATCATTAAAGAGTCCTGCTCTTACAAGGTAAACTTTACCCGATCCGCCTTCTTCGGCAGGAGTACCATAGAAGCGTATTGTGCCTTTTGTTTTGGTTGCTTTCATCCAGTTTTTTATAGCAATAGCCGCAGCTGTTGATGCAGTACCGAATAAATGATGACCGCAGGCATGGCCAGCTGCTTTTCCAGCAGATTTTTTTTCTGGAATTGCAAGTTGTGATAAACCTGGTAGAGCGTCATATTCGCCCATTATAGCAATTACAGGAGAGCCATTTCCATATTCTGCTATGAAGGCAGTAGGTATTTCTGCTACTCCCTTATTAATTCGAAAACCCTCTTTGCTTAACGTGGATTGTAATAATTGAGAGCTTTTTGTTTCTTGGTATCCCATTTCAGCAAAGTCCCATATTTTTTGTGCAATCTCTCCATAGGTGTCGCTTTTGGCGCTTAATTGTTTTAGTACCTCTGAAGTGTTTTTTTGAGCTAAAATATTTTGGTTAAAGCTCAATAACAAAAGAGAGATTAAGAGTACGTTTTTCATATTGTTTTTTTTTAATTAGTCCATTTTATAAATATAGGAAAAACAACCTTTCTTGTGGTTTCCTAGAAGGTTAATTTGTAATTTTGTTTCAGACTTTTTCATATGAATATTCCAAAATCAAGTTTTCCTAGAATCATCATTATTGGTGGTGGGTTTGGTGGTATTGCACTAGCTCAAAAATTAAGCAAGAAAGAGGTGCAAGTAGTACTTATAGATAAACATAATTATCATACTTTTCAGCCTTTATTATACCAAGTTTCCACAGGAGGATTAGAACCAGATTCTATAGCATACCCTATACGTAAAGTCTTAAAAGATTACCCTAATTTTTACTTTAGGTTAGCTAATGTAGAAGAAGTAAATGCAAATGGTAAACTAATAAAAACGAGTATTGGTAATTTATCTTATGATTATCTGGTAATAGCAACGGGTTCTGAAACTAATTTTTTTGGAAATAAAGAGATTGAGCAATATGCTATGGCTATGAAAACCATACCACAGTCTTTAAATTTAAGGAGTTTAATATTAGAGAATTTTGAGCAAGCTTTGCTTACAGATGAAATGCATGAGCGTGATGCTTTAATGAATTTTGTTATAGTGGGCGGAGGACCAACGGGAGTAGAGTTGGCTGGGGCCTTGGCAGAAATAAAGAAGGGAGTATTGCCTAAAGATTACCCAGATTTAGATATAAGAAGAGTGCAGATTAACTTATTACAAGGTGGAGATTGTATTCTACCAGGGATGAGTAAAAAAGCATCGCAGAAGGCAGAAGATTTTTTAGAAGAACTAGGAGTTCATGTATGGAAAAATACTAGAGTAACAAGTTACGATGGAAAAATAGTAGCAACAAAAACAGACCTTACATTTAGTACTGCAACTATGGTTTGGGCAGCAGGAGTAAAGGGGGCAACTATAAAGGGGATAGATGCTAAGGAGTTATTGGCAGGAGGAAAAAGAATTTGTGTTAATCAGTACAATCAGGTAGAAGCTTATCCAGGTATATTTGCCATAGGCGATGTTGCATGTATGCAAAGTGATGATATGCCAAGAGGTCACCCAATGATGGCACAACCTGCAATGCAACAAGGAAAAAACTTAGGAGAAAATTTAGTGAGATTGTTAGAGAATAAACCATTAAAACCTTTTAAGTATAAAGACAAAGGTAGTATGGCTACTGTTGGAAGAAATAAGGCAGTTGCGGATACCAAAAATTTTAAATTTCAAGGAGTTTTTGCTTGGTTTGTGTGGATGTTTGTACATCTTTTCTTTTTAATAGGTTTTAGAAACCGAGCAGTAGTTTTTGTAAACTGGGTATATAATTACATTCGTTTTGATAGGGAAGCACGGCTTATCATACGCCCTTATAATAGAGATTATAGTCCGTTTAAAGATTAAGTTAGGTTATACTTAATGCCTTGTTAAAGTAGCTTAATATTTTATCTTATGTAAGATATTGCTTTAGATTTGGTTGAATATAAACAACTGAATGAAATATTTTTTGTGTATTTTTTTAATTGTGACTTCATTTTTATCCTATGGTCAAGAGGTTGAAGCTAATCAACAGAACGAGACAATTCCAAAGAAAGTAAGTTTGCATAGTTGGTCTTATCCTTCTCTTAGTAATGGAGATACGCATTCCTATTTTGATTTGGATTATAAATTAGACTCTCAATTGCAATTAGAACTTCGTGGGTTTTATGATACTTATATGCTGGCTAATGTGTCTAAATTTAATTTTAGGTTAAAAAAGTATGTTAGCAATAAATTTTATATTTTTTCGGGTTTAGGTTTGGAGATAGAACAGGCTAAGTATGGGCTTAAAAGTCCAAAGGCTATTTTTAACTATTCCTATGGAGTAGGGGTAGATGTAAATGAAAGTATTTTTATAGAAGCCCGGCAGCAAATGCAGATTAATAAAGAGGTTCATGGGAATTATACTTTGCCTAAAGTATTTACCTTAACAGGGAAGTATAAATTTTAAGATTTAATTTCTGGGATGAAATTTTTGCATAACATCAGCCAAGTGGCTGCGGTCTACATGCATATAAATTTCTGTTGTAGTAATACTTTCATGACCAAGCATTTGTTGTATAGCGCGTAAATCTGCCCCATTTTCTAGTAAATGCGTAGCAAAAGAGTGTCTAAATGTGTGCGGACTTATCGTTTTATGCAATCCAATTTTTTCAGCAAGTTGCTTTACTATGGTAAAAATCATTGCTCTTGTAAGTTGTTTTCCTCTTCGGTTTAAAAACAAGGTGTCTTCAAAACCCTTCTGAATATTTAAATGTACCCGTATCTCTTTTTTGTAAAGCGTTATATACTTCTTGTTTATACTGCTAATAGGTACAAAACGTTGTTTATCACCTTTGCCAGTAACTTTTATAAAATCTTCATCAAAATATAAATCCGATATTCTTAAATTTACCAATTCAGAAACGCGTAATCCACAGCCATAAAGGGTTTCTAAAATGGCACGGTTACGTTCTCCTTCTAGCTTGCTTAAATCTATCGCTGCAATTAATGCGTTTATTTCTTTTTCGGATAAAGTGTCGGGTAGTTTACGTCCAATTTTGGGTGAGTCTATTAATTCCATAGGATTATCTTCTCTATAATCTTCAAAAACTAAATAGAGGAAAAAGCTTTTTAGGCCAGAAATTATTCTAGACTGTGAACGTGGGTTTACAACTTTGGCAATTTCATAAATAAATTGCTGCATCGTATTTTTGTTAATTACTAAGGGAGAATCGGTGTAATTATTGGCTTTTAGGAAACGCATTAATTTTTCTACATCTCTAGTGTAATTTGCAATAGAGTTGCTAGATAATCCTCTTTCTAATTTAAGGTAGAGCTTGTAATCTTTTAAGGCATTTTTCCAAACCATAAGGTAAAGATACTATTAAAGTCTATTTTATTTAAACTTTCTATTATGTAACAAAGAACGTCACTTTTGTTCTTAGGATAGCTCATTTATTTTAATAAAGCAATTAAAGTAAATGTATTTTATTGTGTAAATTTGAACCCATTAACAAAACTATAAACACGAATAAAATGAAAACAAAAATTTATGTAATACTAGCTTTTTTTAGTCTTGGGCTGTTACAAATGAACGCACAAGTAATTCAAGGAACGAGTGGAAGTTCTAGCGATATGAGGTTTGGAGTAAAAGGAGGTTTTAATATTTCTTCTTTGGGAGGAGATTCAGCATATAGCTACGATTCTAAGCCAGGCTTTCATTTAGGGGGTGTCTTAGAGATTCCTTTTAGCGATAAAATTATTATTCAGCCAGAAGCACTTATTTCTTTACAAGGTTCAGGCGGTTTTTTTGAGGACGATTTAAATTTTTGGTATATAACTGTTCCTGTAGTTGCGAAATATAATGTATGGGAAGACTTGTATATTGAAGCTGGGCCACAATTAGGAGTCTTGTTTTCGGATAATTTAGATGGAAATAGTTTTGGAGGAGGAGATGGTTCTTTCAGAGAATCGAATACTATTGATTTTGGACTTACAGCGGGTGCAGGGTACCGTTTAGATGATAATTTTTATTTTCAATTACGTTTTAATGCAGGTTTCTTAAATGCAATAGATGATGTAACTTCTAAAAATAGAGTTTTCCAATTATCAGCAGTTTATTTTTTATAGTTATAGTAAACCAAAATATTTTTATAAAACAAAAAAAGCTAACTAAAATCAATTTTAGTTAGCTTTTTTTGTTTTGTTCTTATTGCAATACATAAACAGAATCATAAATTTTAGAGGAAATGCTTCATAAATGAATAGTCTAAGATTTAATATATACAAAAATGGTACTTACAAGCATGATTATAGCTGGTTGACAACAAAAATGATAGTGAGTCGATGAATGCTGTTAAATTTGTTGCTCACTAAATTTAATTACACCAATCATGAAAAAAAATGTATGTATCTTATTATTCACTTTTGTGACATTAGCACTAAGTGCTCAACGAAATGTAGACCGAACAAATTTTAGAGCTGGTTTAAATGGCGGTGCGATATTAGGTGATTTTTCTGATGATTATAGTTTTGGATTAGGTCTAGATATGTATCATCATTGGGGTGTTTCTAAGGCCATGGATATTGGTGTTACAGCAGGTTTTTTTAATGCCTTTGGTGAAAAAGAAGTTATAAATAATGGAAGTTCAACTCTAGAAACAGAATTTGCTAATCTTCAATATGTTCCAATAGGTGCTTCATTAAGAATATATCCTGGAAAAAATGTTGGTTTTAAATTTGGAGGTGATATTGGTTATGTTTTAGGTATCAACGAAGGAAATGAGGGAGCACTCTATTTTAGACCTTCTTTAGGTATAGATTTAAGAGATGGTACTAATGAGTTTAATGTTTCTTATTTTGTTGTTAATGATGATGTTCAATTTTCTTCTCTTGTTTTAAGTTATCTGTTTCTTTTTTAATTTTTCAACATTTTAAATGTAAACAAATAATGGTGTGGCTTTACTTCCTATAAAGACATAATTATTAGTATTTTTAGACTATGAAAATTTTAATACTTAATGGTCCTAATTTAAACTTATTAGGAAAAAGGGAACCAGAAGTTTATGGAAGTAAAACCTTTAAGGAATATTTTACGGAGCTACAAGAAAAATACCCAACTATAGCATTAGAATATTATCAATCTAACATAGAAGGAGAAATTATAGGTAAAATACAAGACGTGGGCTTTTCTTATGATGGCATTGTCCTTAATGCAGGAGCATATACCCATACTTCTGTAGGTATTGGTGATGCGGTTAAAGGAGTAGAAACTCCTGTGGTAGAAGTGCATATATCTAACACTCACAAAAGAGAAGATTTTAGACATGTTTCTTATATTTCTGCCGCAGCCAAAGGAGTAATCTTAGGTTTTGGTTTGCAGAGTTATGATTTAGCAATTCAAAGTTTCTTGTAATTGAAAAAAGCATATTTTAATTGGAGTAGTGGTAAAGATGCTATGTTGGCATTAGACAAGACTTTGTCTGCTAAGGAGTATGATGTCACCAAATTAGTAACAACAGTTAATACAGATTATAATAGAGTTTCTATGCATGGTTTGTCTGTTAATTTACTAGAAAAGCAATCGGAAGCTATTGGTATACCATTAGAGAAAATAGAATTAGGCGGAAACGTTAGTATGTCTACTTATGATGCGCAAATGAAAACAGTAATGACTGGTTTGTTGCAAGAGGGTTATGAGTATGCATTTTTCGGAGATATTTTTTTAGAAGACTTAAAAAAATATAGAGAAGCTAAATTAGCGGAAGTAGGGGTAAAGGCAGTTTTTCCGCTTTGGAAACAAAATACAAAGGAGCTTTTATTAGAGTTTTTAGAAAAAGGATATAAGGCAATTACTGTTTGTGTAAACGCAAAGTTACTAGATGCCTCTTTTTGTGGAAGAATTATAGATGAAAATTTTATAGAGAATTTACCAGAAAATGTAGATATCTGCGGTGAAAATGGAGAGTTTCATACCTTTGTTTTTGATGGTCCTATTTTTAAAAAACCTGTCGATTTTATAATAGGAGAAAAGGTACTTAGAGGCTATACCCCGTCAAAAGATAAAGACGATAATTTTTTTGCCAAAGATAATGACTCTTGGGACACTTCTTTTTGGTATTGCGATTTAATAGTGCAATAACTACAACTATAGAAAACTTAAATTATTCAGCGTCCTTTAAATATTTTTTATCTACATAAAAAGTAGCAAAAGGAAGGAGCGATGCTAGCAATAGAATTAACAAACGTTTTATACTCCATTTTTTTTCGAACCAGAATATTATAGCTAAAACTACATAAGCTATAAATAAGAAGCCATGAGCATAACCAACGTATTTATTGGGCTCTGGTATCTCTGCTAAATATTTTAAAGGCATAGTTAAGGCAAATAAAAGCAAGTATGAAATACCCTCGAGAATTGCCGTAAGTCTAAATGTTTTTAGCATAATTTAAAAATGATTTATATAGAGTAATGAGTAAATAAAAGATGTGACTTATGAATAAGCCACATCTTTATTTCTTATTGTATTTTACAAATGAATTACTTCGTCGTAAGCATCTGCAACAGCTTCCATTACCGCTTCACTCATAGTTGGGTGAGGGTGAACTGCTTTTAGTATTTCGTGTCCAGTAGTTTCTAATTTACGAGCAACAACAGCTTCTGCAATCATATCGGTAACTCCTGCCCCAATCATGTGGCATCCTAACCATTCGCCGTATTTAGCATCGAAAATTACTTTTACAAATCCTTCAGGTGTTCCAGAAGCTTTTGCTTTTCCACTTGCCGAGAAAGGGAATTTACCAACTTTAATATCTAGACCTTTTTCTTTCGCTTCTTTTTCTGTTAAACCAACAGAAGCAATCTCTGGAGAGCAATATGTGCAACCAGGAATATTACCATAGTCTAAAGGTTCAATATGCATACCAGAAATTTTTTCTACACAAAGAATACCTTCTGCGGAAGCAACATGTGCTAAAGCAGCTCCAGGAGTAACATCGCCAATAGCAAAATAACCAGGGATGTTTGTTTGGTAAAAATCATTTACTAATATTTTGTCTCTATCGGTAGCAATACCAACATCTTCTAAACCTATGTTTTCAATATTGGTTTTAATCCCAACAGCAGAAAGAACCAAATCAGCTTCTAATACTTGTTCTCCTTTAGCAGTTTTTACAGTAGCTTTTACGCCATCGCCAGAAGTATCTACAGAAGTTACTTCTGCTGAAGTCATTACTTTAATGCCAGATTTTTTAAGGCTACGAGCTAATTGTTTCGATATATCTTCATCTTCTACAGGAACAATATTTGGTAAATATTCTACCACAGTAACTTTGGTACCCATTGCATTATAGAAATAAGCAAATTCAACACCAATAGCACCACTACCTACAACAATCATTTCTTTTGGTTGCTTTTCAAGGCTTAAAGCTTGTCTATAACCAATGATCTTTTTACCATCTTGCGGTAAACTAGGTAATTCTCTACTACGAGCACCTGTAGCAATAATAATGTTTTGCGCACTATATTCGGTAGTAGAACCATCGTCAGCAGTAACATCAATTTTTTTACCTGGTTTCAATTTTCCAAAACCATTGATTACTTCAATTTTGTTTTTTTTCATTAAGAATTGAACGCCTTTGCTCATTCCGCTAGCAACATCACGACTACGTTTTACAACAGCATCAAAATCTTTTTCAATATTATCCGCTTTAAGTCCGTAATCACTTGCATGTTTAAGATACTCAAATACTTGGGCAGATTTAATTAAAGCTTTAGTAGGGATACATCCCCAATTTAAGCAAATACCACCAAGATTTTCTTTTTCTATAATGGCTGTTTTTAATCCTAATTGAGAGGCTCTAATTGCGGCTACATAACCTCCAGGTCCGCTACCTAAAACAATAACATCAAAAGTGCTCATATATTTATTTTTTATATAAAATTTGAAGTGCAAAAGTACAAAACCAAACTGAAAATATATAAATCAATTTTAAATTAATATGTGGTATCTAGAACAAACAGTTTAGGTGTTTAAGAATTAAATTTTAAAGCATTAAATGCTTCGGATTCACCTTTGAGAATAGAGAGAGAAATCCATTGTTCTCCTTTAAGCATTTTACCTATTAAAACCAATTGACCCACATGATAACTGTAATGTGCTAACTGTCTGTTTATTGCGTTGGGTATGGAATGTTCTTCATTACGAATATAAACGGTAGAAGTAAAATTATTTTCATTTAGAGTCTCCAGGGCATTAAAAAGACATTGCCACCCTTTTTCCCAAGCGGTAAGCATTTCTTTTTTATTGGTGTAAGAATTTATAAATTCCTCGTCTCTATTTCTCCAAGTTTTTTCCCCGTCCTCTGTTAAGAAATTAGTCCATCTACTATGCATGTTCCCAACGATATGCTTTACGATTTGGGATATGCTATTTTCGTTTTTTTGATAAGTCCACTGAATTTCTTCTTCGGAAAGTTGGGAAAAAGTTGTATCTCCTAGTGTTTTGTAACGTTTAAACTCAAACATTACACTATGGAGATATTCTTTTGTAAAATCCATAAAATTAGTTTTTCAACTAAAATACAAAAACTATTATTTTTTAGGAATAAATGTTAAAGCTGCGCCATTAACACAGTGTCTTTTTCCTGTAGTTTCTTTTGGCCCGTCTTTAAAGACATGACCAAGGTGTCCTCCGCAAGTAGCACAATGTTCTTCAATGCGCTCGTAACCAATTTTATAATCTACATCAAAAGCAACATTGTTTTTAATTTCTCTATCAAAACTAGGCCATCCAGAGCCAGAGTCATATTTATAGGTACTTTTAAAAAGGTGCGTATTACAAGCAGCACAAGCGTAAGTGCCTTCTTTTTTGTTGTCTAAAAGATTGCTAGAACCTGCGATTTCTGTACCAGCTTTGCGTAAAACATAATATTGCATGTCGGTTAATTCTGCACGCCACTCTTTATCTGTTTTATTTACTTTGTAGTTGCTAGCGTCTTTGTCTTTATTTGTGTTACTTTCTATAGTCTTTTGGGATATTCCTTGGCAACTGATTAGTAGTAAGCTCAATACAAAATATATATTTTTAACCATAATAAGACCTTTTTATTGATTACTAGTCTATAATTTGTAAGCTTCCTTACAAACTTTTAGAAATAAGAAAGCCTAGCAAAGTTTATTTTGCTAAGCTTTCTTCTCTTTTTTATTTAGAATCTATTGCAGTGTCATTTTAGACACATCATTATTGGTTAGTCCTATAGTTTGCATTACAGCACTTATATCCAAAGTATTTAATTTAGAATTCTGCGCTGCTTCAGCTGGTAAAACAGCAATTCTAAATACTTGGTTATCGGTATCGGATGTAGGTAATGTACTCATATTAAAATCCGCTTCCATAAAGATAGATACATCAAAAAAGGTGTAATCATAATTATATTGCAGAATACCTTGGTCTAAAAGACGAGTTTGTGGAAGGAGCCTCCAAATATCAACATCATCACCATTAATATCGGTGGTTTGATCCCAAAGAATATAAACAAGTATAACATCGGTTTCAAAAACTTCTATAGTATTTGGAAATTTATACCCTATTTTGTATTCATTAGCAGCTGTAAAGTTACCTTCAATGTCTATTACTTTACCTAGAATATTGATGCCATCTTCTCCGTCAGCACCATCTAACCCATCGTAACCATCCAGTCCTCTCGGTCCTTCGCATGCGATGACAAGTAAGCTTAAAAAAACACCTAAAACTGTTCCTATTCTTCTCATAATTATAATTTTATGTTGTTTGTATGACCTAATTTTTTTGGTTTGTTTTAATGGGTAATCAAAAAGTGTTCCATTTGTGAAAAAAAAGCCTCTAACATAAAAATGAAATGTTGTACTTAAGTATAGCTTTAATTTCTATTTTTTCTGTGTAAAGATGATTAGTTTTACCATAAATACAGCAGTTTATGGCAGTAGTAGTTTCACATAGTTTATTTACCGATTTTGATATTAATCTTTTTAAAGGAGGTAAACATTTTCGATTATATGAAAAATTGGGTTCTCATAGTATAGAAGTTGATGGAGAAAAAGGAGTTTATTTTGCCGTATGGGCGCCATCTGCAAGAGAAGTTTCTGTTGTTGGAGATTTTAATTTTTGGAATGCAGAGGAGCATAAATTAAATGTGCGTTGGGACGGCAGTGGTATTTGGGAAGGTTTTATTCCGGGAGTAAGCCAAGGAGCAAAGTACAAGTATAAAATTCATTCCAATAACAATGGTGTAGTAACAGAAAAAGCAGACCCATTTGCAAAATTGTGTGAGCATCCACCAAAAACAGCTTCTGTTGTTTGGGAAGAGAATTACAATTGGAAGGATAAACAATGGATGGGTTACAGAGAAGATAAAAATGGTTTAGATAAGCCATATTCGGTGTATGAAGTGCATTTGGGGTCTTGGAAGCGAGGAAAGGAAGGCTCCTTTTTATTGTATAAAGAGCTTGCGGAAGATTTAGTCCAGTATGTAAAAGAGATGGGCTTTACGCATGTAGAATTTATGCCGGTTATGGAATACCCTTATGATCCTTCTTGGGGGTATCAATTAACAGGTTATTTTGCACCCACGTCAAGATTTGGAAAACCAGAAGAATTTAAATTTTTGGTAGATACATTCCACCAGAATGATATTGGTGTAATTTTAGATTGGGTTCCTTCTCATTTTCCAGAAGATGCACATGGATTAGGTTTCTTTGATGGCTCTCATTTGTATGAACATCCAGACCGCCGTAAAGGCTATCATCCAGATTGGAAAAGTTTAATTTTTAATTACGGAAGAAATGAAGTAAGAGCTTTTTTAATAAGTAATGCTATTTTTTGGTTAGACCAATTTCATATAGACGGACTACGAGTAGATGCTGTTGCTTCTATGTTGTATCTAGATTACTCTAGAGAAGACGGAGAGTGGGAGCCAAACATTTATGGTAATAATGAAAATTTAGACGCTATTTCTTTTTTAAAAGAGCTAAATGAAGAAGTCTATAGCAGTTTTACAGGAGTACAGACTATAGCCGAAGAGTCTACTGCATTTTCAGGAGTATCTAAGCCTGTAAAGCATGGCGGATTAGGTTTTGGTATGAAATGGATGATGGGATGGATGCATGACACATTAGAATATTTTAAGAAAGAACCAGTATATAGAAAGCACCATCAGAACGATTTGTCTTTTAGTATGACCTATGCTTTTACAGAAAATTTTATGCTTCCTTTTTCGCATGATGAGGTAGTGTACGGAAAGAAATCTTTATTATACAGAATGCCAGGAGATGATTGGCAAAAGTTTGCAAATCTTAGATTGCTATTTGGATATATGTTTACACACCCAGGTACTAATTTAGTGTTTATGGGTGGTGAGTTTGGGCAATCATCGGAATGGAATTTTCAACAGAGTTTAGATTGGCATTTATTGGAGTATGATGGGCATTCGGGCGTTCAGAATTTTGTAAAAGATTTAAATAAATTCTATAAAGAATACCCAGCATTGTATGAGAAGCAGTTTAGTTCAGAAGGTTTTCAATGGATAGATTATGGGGACCATGAAAATTCTGTTCTCACTTATATTCGTAAAGGGCACGATACCAAAAATGATATAATTGTAGCTTGTAATTTTACACCTGTTCCAAGAGAAAATTATAGAATTGGAGTGCCAAAATCTGGAATATTAAAAGAGGTTTTAAATA